>JBILCF010000070.1:0-13551 GCA_044353325.1 Chitinophagaceae bacterium
CTTTGCCAGTTTGAGCCGCAGCAACCAACAAGCTAGTTTGCCGGCATAAGAATGCAGGAATTTGCAAAACATCTACAACTTCAGCTGCAATTTTCGCATCTTCTTCAGTATGAATATCAGTTACCAAAGGTATATTGAATTGTTGTTTAACCTCAGCCAATAGGCTTAAAGCTTTGTCTATTCCGATTCCTGTAAATGAATTGACACTGCTTCGATTTGCTTTTGTAAATGACGATTTGAAAACCAATGGAATTTGTAATGAATCACAAACTTTCACAAGTGTTTCAGCTGTTTGAAATAGTACGTCTCTATTTTCTACAACACACGGACCAGCCAATAGAAAAAAATTGTTCGCAGTGTTTTGTTTATGAAAAAGGTTTTTTAAGAAATCCATGCCGCAAGTTACAAACACTTTTGTATTTTCACCTCAAATTAAATGAATAGAAATAATGAAGTTTAAGGTTGGAATAACAGGAGGTATTGGAAGTGGAAAATCTACTGTATGTAAGGTGTTTGAATTGTTGGGGATTCCAGTCTATTATGCTGATAGAGAAGCCAAGCTCATGTACATAACTAATCAAAATTTAAAATCTCAAATTATATCTCTATTTGGGGGCCAAGTTTATCCAAATGACATTTTTGATCGTAAAGCATTGGCTCAAGTTGTTTTTAATCAACCAGAAAAATTACTTCAATTAAATCAAATCATGCATCCGCTTGTAGCAAAGCATTATGAAGAATGGATATCAATTCAAGAAGCCCCATATACTTTAAAGGAAGCTGCTTTGTTGATTGAATCAAAGTCATATTTGTCCTTGGATTACATGTTAATGGTGTCTTCGCCCGACGATTTACGTATTCAACGTGTCATGGAACGCGATCAAGATTCACGAATGGAAGTTGAAAAAAGGATGGCCTCACAATTACCCCAACATGAACTACGAAAACATTGTAATATAGAACTGATGAATGATGAAAAGCAATTATTAATTCCACAAATTATAGAACTGCATGAACAGTTACTAAAACTTGCTGCTGAAAAAAATAAATGAATTGAAAAATAAAATCAGCATCTTTGCAGCTCATTTTTAACAATTTGTCATGTTCAAAAATCTACTATTTATAGCGTTTTGTCTTTTACTAGTATCTTGTGGTAGTCAACCTGAATCTGATCAGGTAGGTATTCTTTCCCATAATTTTCAATATAATTTTTCAAAAAATCCTGAATTTACAATGGATTCAACAATCCAGAAATTTGATGCAACCCTTTACTTATATTCAGATTTCCCAGGAAATACACAATTAACGATTAAACTTGTTGGTACAGAATCAAAAAAAGCGTACATGGTTCAATTGTTTGAAAAAGATACCTTGAGCCCAATTTTATTAGCAGATACACCAATGGTTTCATTCAATCCTATCCTCGCTTTGGATACCACTGAGTTGGCTTACACGAGTTTGTTACCATTCGACTTAGATTCTTTTAAGGCCAATTTTAATGGTTATTTAATTGTATATTTTCAAGGACAAGATACCCTCAAGAATTCCAATTTATTGATAAAAGGGAAAATAGGAAATTAAGACTGCTTTGGGACTCGTGCTATTTTAGCTAAAAACACAGCTTCTGTGATTGTGTAAACAAGATAAATGCCCATTAATAAAAATAAATCGGGTTTGTGGAGTGTTTTCTTTAAAATAAGTAGCATTGCTCCTACACCTAAAATACCAACAAAAAATTTTATCATCGTAGAGGCCATTACAGTTCGGACAAATTTATTGGGGTTAGGATCATTGACTGTACGTGATGCAAAGGCATAGGTACTCATTATCAAAATTGCTAGAAACAATAAACCTATGTTTACTATTTGAGGTGTAAAAACACTCTTGCCGATAGTGGATACAATAACACCAAGCAAAATACTGACTAAACTAATAATGATATAAAAACGGTTGTTCATTTTTTAGGATTTGATTCGATATAAATTTTATACAAAAGAGAAATAATTGCTGCTAAAGGTAATAGACTTGTCAATAGTGGGAATCGCCATCCAATCCACTGATCTACCTGATAGCCAATAAAAATAGCCACGCCAAGCGTGACTATAAATTGTGTTGCCATACCGGCATATTTCATGAATTCGTTGTTGCGCATACAAAACTAGCTGTTAAGCGCTGGCTTGGCTGGAGTAGGAGGTACTGCTGCAGATGCTTGTTGTGTTGGAGCTCCCATAGAACAGTTGCCATTAAATTTAACGCCACTTTCAATGACAAGCTTACCCGTATTGATATCACCATCTACTAATGCATTTGCTTTAAGGATCAAAATATCGGCTACTTTTAACTTTCCAGTTACATGGCCCGAAATTTCAGCATTTTGACAAATAATATCGCCTTCTACTTTCCCGGATTTTCCCATGATCACCTTACCTTTCGAAGTTACAGAACCTTTTACAATTCCTTCCACGCGGATATCGCCTTCAATTTTAATTTGGCCATCCAAAATAGCTCCTTCAGAAATGGTAGTTGTGCTACTATTAGATGAAGATGTATTGGAGGTTGTAGAACTATACGAAGAAGAGGGTGTAGTGGTGGGAGTTGGTGTAGGTGTTGTAGGTGGAACATAACCCGGATTAGGATTTGATTCTTTTTCTCTATTGCTTGAAAAAATGGACATAAGTAGTGTGTTTTAAATGATAATTGACAAAAATAAACGTTTAAATTGCTATTTAGCACCTTTTAAGCTATCTTTTTTATAAACGAACTTATCCACATTTGAGTCAGGTTTGTGATTTTTTAAATAATCATAGCGACTCGCTCGGTCTATTTGGTTAGTATTTTGGTTAAAAGCAGCATTAATTTCTTTATCAGACAAACGAGATGTGTCGAGCAATTTTTTAAATTTCCATTTGCCACATGTAACAAATTGAATATAAATAATTCTTGTTGTGCGTTAAGTTTGGCTAGCGAATCTGCTGAACGTTGGATTTGTATAAGTTTTGACCGGCTGATAGTATTATTATTTATTATTACCAGGAATATAATGTTTTAATGGGGTAAAAAAGATTAGCCCTGAAAATAACATAAAAAGGCCGACAAATAGGCTAGAAATCAAAATAAATAGACTTTTTTTAGTCAAATGTATGGTCATTGCCTTTAATTAAGTAACCTCATTAACTACAATAATTTTGTAAGGCGCATTCATACGTTTGAATATACTTTTCAAACTTTTTCTTAGATTTCCTTCTGTGATTTTTAACATGATAATGCTAAAAGTAATAATTTTACCCTCTCTAAAAAAAGGTTTTTTCTGAAAAGTAAAATAATTTTCTTTATTTTGAGTTTAATAACCCGTGAATAGTAGCGTATATAGAATCCTAATAGCCCTTATCTTGTTCGTATTTGTAGGCATGCCACAAATAAGTCGAGCCCAAACTGGCGTGGGTCTTAGTAAAGTAGATACAGCTGCTATTAAAAAACGTATAGATAACGAATATCTCCGAAGAGATAGTATGTTGGCTGCAGCTAAACAGCGCAGAATTGACGATAGTATAGCGCGTGTGCTGCAAAAGCAAAAAATACAAGATTACAGAGATAGTTTGGTCAATGCGCGTAAAGCTAAGCGGGCAGCCGATAGTATTGCACGTATAGAAGCTAAGCTAAAATTAGATAATGAAAAACGCATTAAAGATAGTACTGACTTGGCTATCCGAACCAAAACAAAGGATAGCTTAGAACGAGTTGCATTTATTCAAGATAGTATTCGTAGCGAACATAAGCGAGTGCTTGATAGTATTGCATTAGCCAATAAACAAATACAAGATAGTATAGCTTTCGCTAAAAAAGCCTATGCCGATAGTGTGAAATTAGCGCGACTGGAAGAGCAGCGTAAGAAAGCAGAATTAGTCAAATATCAAAACTCAAAACATTATAAAGATAGTGTTGAAGCTCGCAAAATAGCATTGAAAGATAGCCTAAAAAATGCAAGGCAATTTGAATTAGATTTGGTAAAAGCAGAGCGACAAAGGGTAAATGATAGTATTAAAAATACTAGACAAGCGTATAATGATAGTCTTACTGCAGTTCGAAAAAAATATAATGACAGCTTGTCTGTAGCTCAAAAAAATGCAATAGAAAAGAATCGCGAAGATAGACAACGCATCAATGACAGTTTGCTTGCCGAAAGACAAAAAAGGAAAGATAGCTTAGATGTAGTTCGGAAAAAGAATGATAAAGAAATTGATAAGACTAAAGGGAAAACAAGTGCCGAAAAACAAAAAGCACTTGCTATGAAAGTTCATCAAAAGAAAAAAGAAGAATGGACCAACGAGAAATTGCTGAAAAAGAAATGGAATATGCCTCGTCGTATTTATCAAAATACAGTGACTCGATACAATTATTATTACAATGCCAAACGAAAATACGATGAAGCCATTCGAAGTATGACAAAAAATTACAAAGAAGATTTTGCTAAGCCTATCAATTTAGATCCATATGATATAAAAAAACAAGGTGGTTCTGTGTCATCATTTATGGATACAGTAATTAAAAAGTCGTCATTCAGTACTCAAATTCACGATCCCCGTTCAAAATGGTTTGATAATCTATATTACCTAATGGGAAGGGCTTCATTTGCTAAAAATGATTTTGACGGAGCAATTACGACATTTCAATTTATTGCCAACGAATACAAAGAAACACCAAAGAAATCTGCTGATAAAGCAACAAAAGCTGCTGCTGATCAATCTATAGCTACACTCGAAAACCGAAAAGGAATTAAAAAATTAAGACATCATCCTATACGCAACGATGCATTGCTTTGGCTTGCCAAATCATATGTGATGGCAGAACAGTATAGCGAAGCGCAATCTTTGTTGGGCGCTTTAGCAAAAGATAAAAACTTTCCCAATCGAAAAAAAGCTGACTTGTTTTTAACTAAGGCTTCATTGGATTTAGAACAAGGCAATAAAACTGATGCTATTGCATCATTAAGTTCTGCTTTAAAGCAAGACATGTCATCAAAGACCAAGCATAGAATGGAATTTTTGTTAGGGCAATTATATGCAGAAAATAAAGAATATGCTAAATCGTCCGAACATTTCAAAAATTCATTGAGCAAAAAGGCTTCGCCTGAAATGGATTTTATGACTAAATTAAGCATAGCTGAAAATGCGGCCAAAGGTGGCGGCGACAAAGCTTATGCTTTGGCACAATTGGATAAAATTATCAACGATCCTAAGTATGCTAAATATAAGAGTCAGGCGTTGAATACCTTAGCCTCAATTGAGAGAATTGACAACTCAGAAGCTGCTATAGGTCATCTTAAAAAAAGTATTTCAAACCCTGAAAATAAAGATACTAAACAAAAAGCAATTGCATTTGCACTACTTGGAGACATTTATTATGGTTTATCTAATTATGAAGCAGCAAAAGTAGCCTACGATAGCGCTTCTTATCATGGTGCAAATCCTCCTATTGATAATATAAATGAAGTCAACACTCGAAAAGTTATTTTAGGCGATATTGTAAGTTATATACGTATAATTCGTACACAAGATAGTATGCTAGCATTGGCTAAAAAAAGTGATAAAGAACAAAAGGCTGCTGCCAAACGTGAATTGGATAAGTTGAAAAAAGACAAAGAATTAACCAATGCTGCCAATGGATCAACACAGGTAGTTGCTTTGCAACCTAATAATGCAGTCAAATCAAATTGGTATTTTTACAGTAGTGCATTGGTATTAAAGGGGACATCAGATTTTAAACAAAAATGGGGTAATCGTAAACTTGAAGATAATTGGAGACGAATGGCTGCAACCAATTCTAATTTCATAGTGGGCGATAATCAAGACGAAGATTCAGAAGAGGGTGAAGGTAATAGTAAAGAAAGTGTAGGTGGAGTTACAGTTCAGTCTTTACTTTCGAAATTGCCAAAAACACCAGCAGAGATAGACCTTGCCAGTACGAAAATTCAAGATGCATATTACAATTTAGGGTTGACCTATTTTTCTCAATTACAAGATTATCTTCATTCAATAGATATGTTCGATACATTGTTGTATCGCTTTCCTGCAACAACATTTAAAAAGCAGTCTTATTACGGATTGTATATCAATTATGACAAATTAGATAATCAACCCAAATCAACTTACTTTAAAAAGTTACTAAACGACGAGTTTGGGCATTCTGATTTTGCATTACGTGCCAATAATCCTAATTACGCCCAAGAGCAAAAGAAAGGCTTGAGTTCAATACTTGAACATTATGACAGCACATATGCGAGCTATAAGTTGGGCGAATTTCAACATGCTATTGACCGAACAACCTTTGCATATAATACCTATAAATCTAGTCCAGTAATAGCAAAATACAAATTGGTAGAAGCTATAAGTTATGCTGGTTTAAAGAATTTTGAGCAAAGTAAAACGATATTGCAATCAGTCATTCAAGCTTATCCAAATAGCGAAGAGCAAAAAAGAGCTCAAGAAATAATTAATTTATTGAACACCGCAAAACCAATTGATGGTGACACGACCCAAACAGCATTTAGTCAAGAATTAAATGCTGTCAATTCTGGAAATACTAAATATTTAGATAGTTTAGAAGCAAGTGAATCATTTAAAGAATTAAGAGCTGCAGATGGCAAGGGTATGTATGATTATGTTCCTTCTGAACCGCATAAAGTTATGATTTTTGTAAAAAATGTTGATGGTCGTACAATGGCACTTAAATCAGCTTTAAGTGATTATAATCTTCTTAAACATAACGTAAAAGAGTACTCGACAGGTATGAACTTATTGACGCCTAAACAAGCCATTATAACAATAGAGCTTTTTTCGAATTCAGTATTTGCAAAACAATATGCAATTGAAATGGCCAATGAGAAATTGTTATTTTCTCAATTAAAGAAAAATGAATACGAAATAGCTATTATTTCAAATTCAAATGTAATTGAATTGACAAAAAGTCGAGATATTTTAAATTATCTTCGTTTTTATAAGAAGACATACAAATAATTCTTTGTATCGTTAAGCAGGTTCCTTTTCAAAAAATAAATACTTAACTGCTATTCCAATCATAATGACTGCAAATACTTTTTTCACCACTAAAGGGGATAAGTTTATCGCAAATTTACTGCCGAAATATCCTCCTACAACAAAACCTAAACAAAGAATCAATGCGACTTTCCAATCTACCATCCCTTTTTTATAATATGTCAAAGCAGCGACAAGACTTACAGGGAAAGAAAGCATAGCTAGCGTTGTACCTTGAGCGTTATGTTGGCTCATGCCAAGCAATAATACGAGAGAAGGTACTATAACAATGCCTCCGCCTATTCCAACCATACTGCTCAATATGCCAGCACATATACCGATGATGATTATACCTATTAAAGATTCGATTGTCATTTTATGTTTGTTTTAACACAACAAAATAAACCATTTGTCGTTACATATTAATTGTTGATTACTTTTTTTTTCAAAACTTGTTTTTATCAATGATAAATCTATCTTTGTATCTCTTAATATTTAAATTAACAAAAAACCTAAATTACAAATTTTAAAAAACAGAATTTATGGCAGACGTAAAAACAAATGTGTCAACCACAGCGAACACATCAAACAAAGGGTCTAACTCTATGATGCTCAATCTTATCATTGTGGTGGTATGTATTGCAGTAGCACACCTCATTTTTCACACCGTATTTGCTAGTACAAGTAACTTTGCGGATGGTGCGGCAAGACATCAACCAAAAAATTTAATGGGAACGATGTATCTTGGTGGATGGGTTGTACCTATTTTGATTTCAACTTTTTTGGTGTTGATCTCATTCGTTATTGAACGTGCACTAACTATTTTTAAAGCTCGTGGTAAAATGTCTAACGCTGAGTTTATTAAAAAAGTTCAATATCATTTATCAGCTAAAAATGTAGACGCTGCTATTGCAGAATGCGACAAACAAGCAGGTAGTGTTGGTAATGTGATGAAAGCAGGTTTGAAAAAATATAAACAAATGATTACTTCAACTGAATTTGATACCGATCAAAAAATCGAACAAATTAAAAAAGAAGTAGAAGAAACAACTGCATTAGAATTGCCAATGTTGGAGAAAAACTTAGTGTTCCTATCTACAATCACTTCTGCTGCAACCTTGTTAGGTCTATTCGGAACGGTTATGGGTATGATTCGTGCGTTCGCGGCTATGGCAAATGCTGGTGCTCCTGATGCGAATGCTCTTGCTGCTGGTATCTCTGAAGCTTTGGTGAATACAGCGCTTGGTATCGGTACTTCATTTATTGCTATGTTAGCCTATAACTTCTTTACTACGATTATCGATAACGTAACATTTGGTATTGACGAAAGTGGATTTACATTGGAGCAAAGCTTTAAAGCAAACTACAAATAATTTATTATTTTCAAGATCGTAATGGTTTTCAACCCATTTTAATCATCCTTAAAAAATAATAAAAAATGTCAAAACACAAACTGCCACGAAAAAGTACCCATATCGACATGACTGCGATGTGTGACGTAGCGTTCTTGCTACTGACCTTTTTCATGTTGGCCACTAAATTTAAACCAGACGAACCTGTAGTTGTTCGTACCCCAAGCTCTATTTCGGATATCTTAATGCCTGAAAATGCAATTTTGTTGACTGTAGATCCTCAGGGTAAAGTATACTTTGATTACGACAACAAAAAAGCTAAACGCATGTTGATTGAAACAGTTAGTAAGGAAAAACAATTAAACTTAACTGAATCTCAAATGCAAGCATTTGTAAACGGAGCTTCTTTTGGCTTGCCATTCAATCAAATGAAAGCGTATTTGGATATCCCACCTATGGAACAAAAGCAATACGCATTTACTGGTATTCCTATAGATACATCTTATGTTGCAGAAACTAATGAATTGGGCTATTGGGTTCAAGCTGCTCGTTTTGCGGGTCAGGAAGAAGGTCATGCACCTCGTATTTGTATTAAATGCGATGCTGCAACAGCCTATCCTAAAGTTAAAGATGTTATTAAAACATTGACTAAAAATAAAATTGACCGTTTCAATTTATTGACATCACTTGAAGCTATTCCAGAAGGAACTGCAGCTTGGGAGGAAAGTCGAAAAACAAATTAATTTTTTAATTTAAAAAAAACACTAAACAATGGCTGAAATAGCAGAATCAGGCGGCGGAGGTAAGAAAGGCGGGAAGAAAGGGAAGAAACTCTCCACGCGGATCGACCTTACACCTATGGTAGACTTAGGTTTTTTGTTGATCACGTTTTTCATATTTACTACTACCATGAGTAAACCAAAAACCATGGAGATTAATATGCCATCTGAAGAAAAAACAGAAAAGCCTAATGAGGTGAAAGATTATACAGCAATGACTGTATTGTTGAGTAAAGAACATCGTGTGTATTACTATTTGGGTATGGCAAATGATCCAATGAATCCACCAGATGTAAAAGTGACTTACTTTCAAGCAAAAAATGGCATCCGTGATGCAATTATTGACTTAAAGAAAAGTGTTTATGCCGAACGTAATAATGGTGCACCTGGTCATAAAGCTGACGATGAGCCTGTTATTTTAATCAAAGCAGATACTACAAGTCAATACGACGATTTAGTGAATATATTAGACGAAATGCAAGTGAATGGAATTAACATTTATGCATTAGTAGATATATCAGAAGTAGATCGCGAATTTATTAAACTAACAGAACAAGCAAATCCTGGAAATTAATTTATGGAATTAAAACCAAATTTGCATCATTCTACTAAAACAACACAAAATGGATAGTAAAGACATATTAAAATCAGATGTTCTGGATATCATTTTTGAGGGAAGGAACAAACAATACGGAGCATACGAACTGAGAAAAAATTATCGTGTACGTGCTCGTAAAGCCTTAATCATAGCACTTGTAGCTGCTGGAACATTAGCATCTATACCTGTGATAGCGAGTTTGATGAACAAATCCAAAAAAGTGGTAAAACCTGTAGCAAAAGTGACAGAACTTGTGGCGCCACCACCAATGGATGAAACCAAGCCACCACCACCACCACCACCACCACCACCGCCGCCCGTAAAACCTCAAGTGAAATTTACACCTCCGGTAATTAAAGAAGCTGAAAAGGTAAGTGAAGAAGAAAAGCCACCACCAAAGGAAAAGTTGGAAAAAGCAACAGCTAGTACTGTGAATGTGGAAGGTGATGAGAATGCAAAATTAGATGCACCGGTTGTAGATAAAGGACCAGCAGTAGTAGAAGCACCTAAAGTAGAAGCTAAAGCTGAAATTTTTGAGTTTGTTGAACAAATGCCTGATTTTCCTGGTGGAGAAGATGCCTTGAATGCGTATTTATCTAAAAATATTAAGTACCCGAAACAAGCCAATGAAAATGGAGTTCAAGGACGTGTTGTCCTCCAGTTTGTAGTCAATGAAGATGGTGACATTTCTGATATTAAGGTTGTACGAGGTATCGGATCTGGGTGTGATCAAGAAGCAATGCGCGTTGTCAATTCAATGCCAAAATGGAAACCCGGTAAACAAAATGGCAAAGCTGTAAAAGTATCTTTTAGTTTACCTATCTTATTTGAACTTGAAGAGTAATCGAAATATAGTATTAAAATAGAAAAGGTTGCTAATGGCAGCCTTTTTTTATAAAATATATTGAACTAAGATAATGAGTAATAACGAATGAAATTTTGTAACAGATCAATATTAAATACCTAAAAATTGTTATATACAAAATAACCATTGGCAAATACTCTCGTCCTTTAGATGAGATAAGATTTGATGTAGGACACATATCACTTTGGATTAATAAAAATTTCTTATAAAATTAATGAAAAAACCTATGATTTCTGTCTTTTTTTCTAGTGTATTTACTTCAATTTCGATGTAATGAAGAGTTTAATCTAAAAATAACCTACACATCATTTTTTTGAATTAAATTTACGAATCTTGTTGATTATGAATAAATTAAATTTAATCGGTTTGCTGATTGTTTCTTTTTTGATTGCATGTGATGAAAAAAGACCAGCACATTTAAAGCCTATCATATTGGGTGACACTTCTATGATTGTAAGTGAATATGATTCAACCTATTTGCAAAATCAGACCGCGGATATTTCCCCTGCAAAAACTAAATCCTATGAACGTCAAATTACAGAAATGATGGTTCAAGTGGATAGTATGAAGGCTTCAAAAAAACTCCAAAATGAAACAGTAACGCCAGAAAGAATTCAGGGTTTTACAATTAATTTTAGTGAATGTACAGTCGTTTTTAATGGGATGTTAGCGCACGCGCTTCAAACTACACAAGATGAACGTAAACTCAATAGTGTTTCATATTTAAAAGATGGAGGACAATTGATGGAAATGAAACTTAAAATTGAAGGGTTAACTGATGTCCGTGTTGAACAAAGACTGACGACTAAATTGGTTATTGAAGTTGAAAATGAACGAATTGAATTGAATGATCTAGGGAAGTTTATGACTCAATGGTATAACCTTGCAGGTAAAGATAATTTGTTTTTTTCTGTAGGAAATAATAGTACAGGCTTTCATACAGTTGATTATACCAAAATAAAAAATGGATTAGATAGAGAACTTCGAAAAAAGAAAAAAGATCGGAAACAAATTGAAATGTGGATGAAAGCAATTGCAGCTACTAAAGCTTATACAGATTTACCATGCATAGTGAAAGTCGTTTCATCGCAATGGCGCATTTGGGGTATGAAAGACGGCAAAAAAGTTCAAAAGCTGATTCAGTTTGATGAACTCTAAGCCTCGTTTTTTTGTATATGGTATTATTTACATTTTTTGATAAATTAAATAAAATGTATCACTTTTGAACCAATACATTTGTATTAATAAAGTTTTATATTCTAAATGGCTAAATATATCGAAGTCACAGGTGCTCGTGAACATAATTTGAAGAATATTGATGTTTCGATTCCCAAAAACAAATTGACTGTCATAACTGGTATTAGTGGAAGCGGGAAGTCATCCTTGGCATTCGATACGATTCATGCTGAGGGGCAACGACGTTATATGGAAAGTTTTTCGGCTTATGCGCGTCAGTTTGTAGGCAGTATGGAACGACCAGATGTTGATAAAATAGATGGTCTTTCGCCCGTAGTCGCTATTGAACAAAAAACGACAAATAAAAGTCCACGTTCAACAGTTGGTACTGTTACTGAAATATATGATTTTTTACGCCTACTTTTTGCACGAGCAGGAGAAGCATATAGTTTCAACACAGGCAAGAAAATGGTGCGCTATTCGGAAGATGAAATGATTGAGCATATACTGACTCATTTTGATCAACAAAAAATAGTATTGCTTGCACCTATTGTAAAAGGAAGAAAAGGTCATTATAGAGAATTATTTGAGCAGTTGCGAAAACAAGGCTACGTGCGTGTTCGAGTCGATGGAGAAATAATGGAGTTGAAAGAGAAAATGCAAGTAGACAGATACAAAATTCATGATATTGAAATTGTGATTGATCGATTTACAGTGAATCAAGATGTGAGACAGCGCTTAAATGAAAGTTTGCAAGTAGGTTTAAAACAAGGCAACGATCAAGTATTGATTGTTCATCATCATAAACCTAGTGAAGTGCAATTGCTTTCTAAACAATTGATGTGTGCAGAGACTGGTATTTCATACGATGAACCATCTCCCAATTCGTTTTCATTTAATTCGCCATATGGTGCTTGCCCCCAATGCAAAGGTTTAGGCACAGTATATCAAATCGATTTGGATGCAGTCATCCCAGATAAATCTATAAGTATTGCAGATGGTGGTATCGCACCTTTAGGACAAGCTCGTGATGCATATTTGTTTCAACAAGTCAAAGCACTTTCTTCAAAATATAAGTTTGATGTAAATAAACCTGTATCTTCTATTTCTGAAAAAGCAATGAATGTATTGTTGTACGGCAGCGAGGATGCAAATGTAATTTTAGATATCGATTTTGATCAAGTACCACATGCTTACGAAACCCAGTTTGAAGGTATAGTCAATATGGTCATTCGTTGGTTTAATGATACAGGCAGTGATTATGTCAAACAATGGGCTGAGAAGTTTATGATTGTTAAACAATGCCCAAGTTGTAACGGTGCACGTCTTAAGCGAGATAGTTTATGGTTCAAAATAGATGAGAAAAATATTGCTGAATTGAGCGAAATGAATCTCATTGAATTGAGAACCTGGTTTACTGGAATTGAAAAACGTCTTACAAAAAAGCAACAAATCATCGGCATCGAAGTTGTCAAAGAAATCAATGAACGATTAGATTTTTTATTGGAGGTGGGGCTCGATTATTTAACTTTAAACAGAAGTTCCCGAAGTTTAAGCGGTGGTGAAAGTCAACGTATACGATTAGCGACGCAAATAGGTTCTAAACTGAAAGGGATTACTTATATATTGGATGAACCAAGTATTGGTTTGCATCAACGTGATAATCAACGACTCATTACAGCTTTAAAAACATTGAGAGATGTGGGGAATACTGTTATTGTAGTCGAACATGATAAAGATATTATGCTCT
>JBILCF010000071.1:0-13537 GCA_044353325.1 Chitinophagaceae bacterium
AACAGCACTGCCAAATATAGCACCGAAGCCGTTGGTCATCATCATAAATACACCTTGAGCACTAGATCGTATACTTGAGTCTGTGGTGGTTTCGACAAACAAGGAACCTGATATATTGAAAAAATCAAAAGCCATACCGTATACAATACATGATAGTATAATCATCCACAAACCACCTGCAGGATCGCCATAGGCAAACAATCCAAATCGTAATACCCAAGCTAGCATACTGATAAGAATGACTTGTTTAATGCCAAATTTTTTGAGAAAATATGGTATAGCCAATATAAAAAGGGTTTCTGATATTTGAGAAATCGACATGATGATGGTTGAATATTTAACCACAATTGAATCGGCATAAGCAGGAATATTTGCAAAGTCGGATAAAAACGTATCGCCATACATATTGGTAAGCTGTAAGGCTGCACCTAAAAACATGGAGAAGATAAAAAACAAAGCCATTTTGTAATTGGCAAATAATTTGAATGCATTGAGTCCAAGGACTTCAACAATAGAAGCATTTTGCGAAGTTGTACGTTGAGGCGGACAAGCAGGAAGTGTAAATGAATAAATAGCTAGAACAACGGATGCTATGGCAGAGATGTAAAACATATTGGCCGAGGCTTTGTTTCCAGTCAAATTGGTAATCCACATGGCTACTATAAAACCTATTGTACCCCAAACACGTATAGGTGGAAATACCTTTATGACATCAAACTGATGATTTTTAAGAATCGTATAAGCAATAGAATTGGACAAGGAGATAGTAGGCATATAACATAACATCGCAGCAAATATGACCCAGAAAAACTGCGAAGGATCCTGCACTTGTGGTATAAATGCTATAGCTATACCGCCAAACAAATGTAATATACCATAAAGTTTTTCGGCGTTAATCCACTTATCGGCCAGTATACCAGTAAGTGCTGGCATAATGAGTGAGGATAATCCGAGGGTAGAAAATATGGCACCAAATTCTGCACCATTCCATTGTTTGGTACCAAACCAATAATTGCCTACAGTAATCAACCAGGCACCCCAAATAAAAAACTGGAGAAAACTCATGAATGTCAATTTGAATTTTATAGCCATACCTAAAGATTCGTTTTTAGCAAACGTAAATTTAAACGTAAATATGCTATAATCCAAAACCAGCGTTGGATTAGACCAAAAAGTTATTCATATCCATGAAGATGTTTTACATTTGTTGCTCAACTATGCAAACGACATCGACCATACTAATAACCGGAGCTGCAGGCTTTATAGCCAGTTGTATGGCTTCTTTTTTAAACCAAAAAGGATATACACAGTTGTATTTGGTAGATGATTTTAGTCAAGAATCTAAAACGGTAAATCACAGTCAAATCCAATGTATTGAAAAAATACAGCGTGATGATATAAAAGCTTTTTTGGAACGAAACATTCAAATAGATTATGTAATACATTTTGGTGCGCGTACCGATACCACCGAAATGGACTACAGCATACACGAAGTATTGAATCTAAACTATAGCAAAATCATATGGAACTATTGCACGTTGAAAAATATTCCACTGATATATGCTTCATCGGCTGCAACTTATGGTAATGGAGAATATGGCTATGAGGATAATCATACAATAGTCAATCAATTGCAACCACTTAATCCATATGGTGTTTCTAAAAACGAATTTGACAAATGGGCTTTGCTTCAAACCGAAACACCTTTGCATTGGTATGGTTTAAAGTTTTTTAATGTATATGGGCCAAACGAATACCACAAAGGAAGAATGGCCTCTGTGATATTTCATGCTTTTCATCAAATTAAAGACAACAAAGCATTGAAACTATTTCGTTCGCACAATCCCGACTACAGCGATGGAGGTCAAATGCGCGACTTTATTTATGTAATGGACATACTTGAGGTTAGCTATTGGTTGATGCAAAACAGTCCCGAAAATGGATTATACAATTTAGGTACTGGTCAAGCAGCTACGTACAATCAATTGGCTAAAGCCATATTTGATGCCATGGATTTGCAGGTTACTATTTCGTACATTGATACCCCAATAGACATCAGGGACAAATACCAATATTATACCGAAGCCAATATGTCAAAACTAATACAAGCTGGTTATACTAAGCCCTTCACCCCTATCGAATTGGGCGTTAAGGATTATATTTCTCAATATTTAAATACATTGAAAATATACTAATTCAAAGCAGGATTTGCAGGCACAAACAATAAGTTTTTAAACTTTGGCCCTAGGCTTTCAATCGCTTTGGTCCAAAGTCTATCATCGTTGAAATCAAACACAAATGCATTGGAGGAATGCGTCACCAACCAAGATTTCATATCCAATTCTGCTAACAATTGACCTTCGCCCCAGCCCGAATATCCTAGAAAAAATTTACAATTATCGGGCGTTACTTTTCCAAGTTTGATACATTCTACGACTTGCTCCATATCGCCGCTCCAATAGATATTGTCTGCAACCAATGTTCCACCAACGAGTTCAGGAACTGAATGGATAAAATGGATTGTATTGGTTTCGACTGGACCGCCTACATACAAAGGAAAATAAACATTGTTTAAATCTTTGATGTAATAACCAAGTGGTTGATTTGCCAAGCGGTTGAGCACAAACCCTGCAGACTCTTTATTATCGTGATGACAAAGTAGGATGACCGTTTTCTGAAAATTTTCATCTTGTAACATGGGTTCAGAAATGAGTATTTTGCCAGCCTCAGGCTCAATGTGCGTATTGTAGTGTAAAATATCATCAATCATATCTCAGAACTTTACGACAAGGTAAATTGGTTTTTTGATTTATCAAAATTTAAAAACTAAACAAAACCTGAAATAGTCTCCTAGCTGTTAAAATAAATATAAGTTCTAGTATACATTTCATTCAAAGTGTACTTTTACAGCGTGAAGCGCACATTCTCTATCATTATTACCTTAATTGTATTATCCTTGCTGGGCCTTATCTTCCTGCAAGTACAATGGATCAATGGCGCTATGAAACTCAAACGTGAGCAATATGCCAACGATATCTCGATGAGTATCATTAATATACGAGATAGTATATTAGATGTAAAAAACAAAAAATCGTCAGGTTTCTTCCTCAATTTCCAGTCTCAAACCTTTGGCAATTTTATACCAACGTTTACTGTCATGAGCAATTATCAGCTCAAGGCCATTATTAGGAATGAATTTCGGAAAAAAAATATCAAACAACCTTTTGAATTCTGCATTACCAACGAAGCGTTTCAACCTACAATGTTTAGTTCGGGGTACAAACTCGAATACAGAGAATCCCAGAACAATTATATCACGGGTTTAACAGATGGTCAATTTTTAAATACCGAAACACTCAATATATACATAGCAGAACCTGAAGATTACTTTAAAAACCATCTAGCTACGCTTTTATTATTCGCGGCATTGTTTACATCTGTTATCATTGCAGCATTTGTGCTCATGATACGTACCATGTTGAGTCAAAAGAAGTTGTCGGAAATCAAATCTGATTTCATCAACAATATGACGCACGAATTCAAAACACCTATTGCTACCATACAATTAGCTTCAGACGCGTTGACCAACGAAAAAGTAATCCATAATGTAGATCAAATAAAATACTATAGTGGCATTATACATGAGGAAAACAAGCGCATGAATATGCAAGTAGAAAAAATATTGCAAGCTGCGGATCTAGAAAAAGATGAAATCAAAATGCAATGGAAGACATTTGGTATACATGACAAATTGCATAAAATAGCAGACAATACCATGTTGCAAATGGAAGATATAGGAGCTGACTTTACAACGCATTTAAACGCAGAAAACGATTTTATAGAAGCCGACGAAGTCCATTTCACCAATATCATTATCAATTTGTTGGAAAATGCAGTCAAATATTCGAAGGAAAATCCAAAAATATCTTTGGAAACTCGCAACCGAAACAATATGATTCAAATCCTTGTTCGAGACAATGGCATAGGCATGGATAAAGAAACTCAAAATCACATTTACGAAAAATTTTATCGAGCACACACCGGTAATTTGCACAATGTCAAAGGCTTTGGATTGGGCTTGACCTATGTCAAAAACATCGTAGATGCTCACAAGGGTAAAATTGAAGTGGAAAGTGAATTGGGCAAAGGCACTACATTTACCTTAAGTTTTCACAACACGAGCAAACGTTCGTAAACCAAACAATAGTTTTTTTTCAAAATTCCATATTGGTATTCGACTTATATTTGCGGTTTTAATCAATTTTATGAGTCAATACGATATTTTAATTGTGGGTGCTGGTCCTGTAGGAAGTGTATTTGCTGAACGCTGTGCGACACAATTGGGGTGGAAAGTCCTTTTGATAGACAAACGCGAACATGTAGCAGGCAATTGTTACGATCGTAAACATGAATCTGGTGTTTTAATACATCAATATGGGCCACATTACTTCCGTACAAATCATCAAAGTTTAGTCGATTATTTATCACAGTTCACAGAATGGGTAGAAGGTAATTACTTTGTGACGAGCTATAGCCGAGGAGAATATTTTCCCTTTCCGATTAATTTGTTGACTTTGGCTCAGTTTTTTAAAACAAACAAATTAACACCCGAACAAGGTCAAGCTTTGCTTGAAGAAGTTCGAGAAAAAATAGAACAACCTCAAAACTCTGAAGAATTTGTACTTTCTCGAGTTGGTAAAGAAATGTATGAGGCATTCTACTTAGGCTATACATTGAAGCAGTGGGATATGCATCCAAAAGATTTGGCTACAAGTGTTTGCGGTCGCATACCAGTAAGATTTAACGAAGACTGCCGTTATGTCGATCATGAATTTCAACTGACACCTAAAGATGGTTTTACAGCTTTGTTTAAAAAAATGACCAATCATCCATTGATAGACAGACAATTAAATACCGACTATAAGTCAATTGATGTAAAAACCCCTATTACAATATATACGGGTCCTATCGATGAATACTTCAATTTTTGCTATGGCAAATTACCTTGGCGCTCGCTTGAATTTGAATTTAAGACTTTCACAGAAGAATTTAAACAGCCCAATGTGCAAATCAATTATCCTAATGAATTTGGTTATACAAGGTCAGTAGAAATCAAACATGTAACCAAACAAAATCATCTCAATACAGTCATTTCCTACGAATATCCTCGTGCAGAAGGCGATCCCTACTACCCTATTCCAACGGAACAAAACCATGAATTATACGAAAAATATAGACTTTTGGCTGAAAAGGAAACCCTTGAAAACAATGTCTATTTTTGTGGTAGACTGGCAGAATATAAATATTTCAATACAGATGAAGTAATTGAAAATGCTTTACGTACTTTTGAGGCCCTAAAAGCAAAACATGTCGGTCAATAATTTATGGATAATCATGCCAGTTTACAATGAAGAAGAAGCTATTGACTTTGTTGTAAATGAATGGACAACAGCCTTAGATCGACTTCAATTGAATTATACTTTATGTATCTTAAATGATGGAAGTAAAGATTCAACACTGAAACACTTGCATGCACTCGAAGCTAAACATAATCGCATTCACATTATTGACAAACCCAATAGCGGTCATGGTCAAACCTGTATTTTTGGATATAAATATGCGTTAGAACAAGGTGCAGATTGGATTTTCCAAATTGATAGTGATGGACAATGTGCCCCTGTTTATTTCGAACAATTTATCCCATTAACCGAAACCCACAAATGCATTTATGGCGTACGCAAAACCAGAGATGATGGAACTCAACGGATCATTGTATCGCATTTTGTAACTTTATTTGTATTAATTGCAACTGGTCAATATCTCCGTGACCCTAATGTGCCTTATCGTCTAATCCATGCAGATGCCATGCGAAATTTTGTTAATGATGTTCCAAGTGATTTTCATTTGGCTAATATTTATATCACAGTAAGAAGCAATAGAGTATCAAAAATAAAATGGGTGCCTATACACTTTAGAGACCGAATGGGTGGAACAGCAAGCGTAAAAACGTTTTCTTTTGTAAAACATGGCTTCAAGTTATTTAAACAATTAAAGGCAGCCCAACGCGGAGAATAAATAGTTGAATTTTAAGGTTAAGGATTAAGTTTTCCAACTACTTTATATATTTTAAAGTGAATTAAAGTGGAAAATTAACCCAATTGTCTACAATATGCTTTTTATTGACTTTATCATTGAACTAATTCAAGCTGTAATGATTTGATAACATCTACAATTGCTTGTTCATCATATTCGCATTCGCGATACAATTCAGCAGGTTTGCCATGTTCAACAATTCGATCTGGTATACCGAGCATTTTGACAATAGGCGTATATTGATGTAATGCAAAAAACTCTAAGCATGCACTACCAAAACCACCAACTATAGTACCATCTTCTATAGTGATGACATGTTTGAAATTTTTCCCCACATCGTGTAAAATAGATTCGTCGATAGGTTTGACAAAACGCATATTGTAATGCGCAGGTTTGTAACCCAATAGAGCTAATTTAGCACAAGCTTTGACCACGAAATTACCTGGATGACCTAAGGATAAAATAGCAATTTCAGTCCCTTCTTGAACCAATTCACCTTTTCCTATATTCATTTTTTCGAATGGAGTTTGCCAATGCGGCATTACGCCTTCACCACGTGGATAACGAATTACAAATGGAAGCGTGTTTTCATCTAATTGAGCAGTGTACATCATGTTGCGCAATTCTTGCTCATTCATAGGTGCACCTATAATCATGTTTGGAATACATCGCATATATGGAATATCGTATACGCCATGATGCGTAGGTCCATCATCTCCTACTAGTCCAGCTCTGTCTAAACAAAATATGACCGGAAGTTTTTGAATAGCAACATCGTGTACAACCTGATCATATGCGCGTTGCATAAAAGATGAATATATATTGCAATAAACTCTCATGCCTTGCGTAGCAAGACCTGCACTTAATGTAACTGCATGTTGTTCGCAAATACCTACATCAAAGGCTCTATCAGGCATTTCGGCCATCATAAATTTTAATGAACATCCAGAAGGCATTGCTGGCGTCACACCCATTACTTTTGGATTGACTTTGGCAAGTTCTATAATAGTTTTACCAAAGACATCTTGATATTTAGGGGGTTGAGGTGTATCGTAAGTTACTTTATTGATTTGTCCTGTTGTTTTATCAAACAATCCTGGTGCATGCCAAAGTGTTTGATCTTTTTCAGCAAGGTCGTATCCTTTACCTTTTACAGTGTTGATGTGTAATAATTTAGGACCTTTGATTTGTTGCAAATCACGTAATGTTTCAACCAACTTGAGGACATTATGACCATCAACTTGACCAAAATAACGCAAGCCTAATCCTTCAAATAAATTACTTGTTTTAGAAACAACTGCTTTAATACCAGCTTCTGTTTTTGAAGCCATTTTTTGATGAAACTTACCAAAAGGCAATTTGCCTATCAAATTCCAAATATCGTCTCTAACCATATTGTAGGTTTTAGACGTAGTGATATCCGTTAAATACTCTTTCAATGATCCTACATTCGGATCAATGCTCATGTTGTTATCATTTAAAATAATCAACATATCGGCTTTTGTTGTGCCAGCATGTTGAAGTGCTTCAAATGGCAAACCAGCTGTCATAGCACCATCACCAATTACCGCTACGTGCTGACGGTTAGTTTCGCCGTTTAATTTGCTAGCAATAGCCATACCCAATGCTGCTGAAATGGATGTAGAGGAATGCCCTACACCAAAAGCATCATATTCACTTTCGCTTCGTTTTGGGAAACCGCTGATACCACCATATTTTCTGTTTGTATGAAATTCTTCTCTACGACCGGTCAAAATTTTATGACCATAAGCTTGATGACCTACATCCCAAATTAATTGATCATAAGGTGTATCCAAAACATAATGCAAAGCAACAGTAAGCTCTACAACACCTAGGCTAGCACCAAAATGTCCTCCATTTACACTTACAGTGTCAATAATGAACTGACGTAGTTCATTGCAAACTTGTTGCAACTGTTCTTTTTTAAGTTTTTTTAAATCAGAAGGGTATTGTATGGTGCTGAGTAATGGGCCTGCTTCAATCTGCATGGATGTATAAAATTGTAATAGTCAAAAATACATATAGTTTTGTAAAATATGAAGGGAATATCCAATTAAATTAACCAATTGATATAAGTTTTACCAATACTTTATCAAACTTTGAGGAACTGAATTAAAAAAATGTATTTTTGAACCATGAGTTTACTCAACAACTTTGGATTAGCTCTCCAACATTATAAAGATGCTATATCATTGATTCAAAAGGAAAAACTGGGAGGTTTATTTCTCTTGTCTTGCTTACTTTATTTAATTATTACGCTTTTAAGTGCCTATCTCATGTGGCTTGGAATTGATCAGTGTTTGGATTATTTCCTGACCTTACCATTTGTAATAACATTAACTCAATGGTTTGAAAACATACCAATAGTCTTAAAATTTATAAAAATCGGACTTTATTTATCTTTTTTCTTTGTTTTTATTTCAGTGTATAAATATCTTTTTTTGGCTTTAGCATCACCCTTATACGCATACATTTCGGAACGAACGGCAGAAATTATTAATCAAACTGAGTATAAATTCAATATTTTTCAATTTATTCTTGATGTACTTCGAGGTATTCGCATTTCTCTTCGAAACTTTGTTGTACAAATATTTTTAACTTCCATACTTTTACTTTTATCTTTTATACCCATAGTAGGTTGGATTTTTGGTTTGATTATAGTTGTATTAGATTGTTACTTCTATGGATTTTCTATGCTCGATTACAATTGCGAACGACATAAATTATCAATTCAAACGAGTCGAAAATTAATCCAATCAAACAAAGGAATCGCAATAGGCAATGGACTAATCATGTATTTATCTTTGTTGATTCCAATCCTTGGAATAATATTTATAGCACCACTTTCAGCTATTGCTGCAACGATTTCATTTTACAAAAACCCTGCATTTGCAACAGCAGCAAAACAATAAACATGGAAAAAGGAACTCTACATTTAATACCCAATATACTTGCAGAAAATAGTACGAAAGCTATTCCTGAATATATAAAAACACTTGTAACTGATTTGAAAATATACTACGTTGAAGAAATTCGAAGTGCAAGACGTTTTTTAAAAATGATGAATCGCGATATCAACATTGATGGTTTAACATTTTATATGTTGAATGAACATGAAAATGAATCATTGCAATATGCTGCATCAATTTTAAATAAAGGAAATTCAATTGGATATATTAGTGAAGCGGGGTGCCCAAGCGTTGCAGATCCGGGCCAGGAATTGGTAGAAATTGCACACAAACACAATTGCAAAGTCAAACCTCATGTCGGTCCTAATTCAATTTTATTGGCACTCATGGCATCAGGATTTAATGGTCAACAATTTCAATTCTTAGGCTACTTACCCAATAAACAACCCATGCTATCGCACAAAATAAAAGATATCGAGGCTGCAAGCAAACTCAATGATTCTACTCAATTGTTTATAGAAACGCCCTATCGTAACAATCAATTGATTAGCGAAATACTTAGATTATGTTCAGACCAAACTCGACTCTGTGTAGCCTCAGGACTGACAGGAGAACAAGAAAAAATAATTTCATGTACGATACAGGAATGGAAAAAATTGGAATATAATTTCCATAAAATACCAGCCGTTTTTGCGCTTTATGCTAATTAAAATTATAATCCAGGTGTATATTTCACCTCTGAAACTTTCTCTATTCGATCAATAATATACTGACCGTTTTCTTGATTTTGATTTCTTCCATTATAGTTCTCTCCTCTCCATGGCAAAGACTTTCGGTATTGGATGTAATGTACACTCACATTTTTGCCGATAATTTTATTTAAACTATCTGCTAGTTTTACATCTATAACAGAAAAAAAGAAATTGTTCGTATTGATTGTTCCACCTTGAGCTGAACGCAGACCTGGCTGTACCATTTCTCCTTCATAGGTTTTGAAAATATTGCCTTTTCTAGAAAATTTAAATAAAATCCCTTCGCGAGTACCATCGCTAAATGAGTTGTAAAAAAACCAATAAACATAGCCAGCACCAAATAACAGTAATAATGCGATAAATAAAAATACAAATTTTTTCATGTATGAGTTTATAGTGCAAAATTACGTCTTTCTATCGAAATCACAACTATCAATCCATTTTTGTACTTTTGAATAAAATCAGTTCTTAAGAGAACCTACCTAATTTCCTTGTTTATATTTTTTGGGAATGCATTGTTTGCCAAAAATAAACTTATTAAAATCAAATTAGAATCAAATGATACAGCAAAAATCCAATTGCCATACACGATTTCTGAAGTTCTTTTTGCCGAACATTTGAGCGATACAATAGGATATTTATCCAACAAATCTGATCCTACTCCTTTTACTGCAATATTGCAAAATCGTAAAAATGCTTTTGAATCTTATCTAAAAAATTCTTATTCAAGTGAAAAAAAAGGCTCAAACATCGTTCTTCGAATAACTACTTTGAATATAAATCCTATTGAATCAACAAAATTTTCACCTTCAGATACATTTCGTTTTGAATGTGAATTTCATCGTATTATCAATAATGAAAAGGAATTACTTTATACTTTAAAAGCTAAAAACCTAATAGGATCATTTAATCAACCAGAACTCGTATTGAGCAATTATATTAAACGCGCATTGCACTCAGCTATTGATCAATTTTCTCAAACATTTATTCTAAAAAACAGATGGAACGTACTTGCTGACACTTCAACTTCGTTAGTTAAAACAACTGTATTATTAAATCAATTTAGTTCAAATGATAGTATAGCTTGTTCAAAAAATAGAAACATACAATACAATGATTTTAATAATACCAAAGTCAACGATTCTACTAAAAGTGCTGGACATGCTAGATTGATTCTTACATGTGCTGCTCAAAGTGAGGAAAAGGAAAAGGAATTTTTTTTAACCATTCATACAAAAGTGTTTTTGGATAAAACAAGAAGCTGGATCAATCCAAAAGTAAATAATCCAAATTTTATATCTTATCAACAACTACATTTTGACCTGTGTACATATTATGGTTGGAAGTTGAAGAATGCATTTCGCACAACTCAATTTACCTATGGCGAATTTAAAAGCGAACTAAATCAAGTTTACAACTCAATCTATACTGAAATACACATCAACGAAAAATTCTACAAGACGAAACAAACACTGGCCAAAATTCGATTAAAATGAATGAATGGAAGAGTAAAATTGTAACGCTTCTTCAACAAATAGAATCTTAGTCTAATGTACATTTTATAGTTCTGTTTACAAAATAAAGTCTTGAATTATTAGGTCTTGATTTCAAATCAACTTCGGTGTAATGGACAAAATAGTTCCTAATTTTAGATATATTTTTCAAGTGGACAAAATAGTTCCTCCTTTTTTATACGTTGTATTCCCAATTCTTAATCCATATTATTTTTGTAGAATCAAACGAAACGGACACAAGCTCTGCTGGAGAGCAACTTGTTAGGGATAGTTTGTGAACGACAAAAATGTCTAGTTAATGGGCTATCCTTTCGATAGCTCATTGATATTATTAGAGTTCTTTATGCCTTAAAAAACTCATCAATAAATTTCATTTTTCTGGTCATTGACAATCCATTATGGTTTCTTAATTTATTCTTTAAATCAGCGAAATGCCCATCAATAGCATTAGTCGTATTTGGTATTTTTAAGTGCATATTTTCATACCATGTAAATAGCCAAAGTAGGTTTGTTTTTAAACTTATATAAGCACTTCTTAACTTTTTGTGTACATATCTTTTCTTTCCTTTTTCGTCAAGCCTTCTTTCATTCAAAAATCTGCCCATTTAATATACCAAGCATTTAAGCCACCTTCAAAACTTTCTTTATCTGTATGCACTAGAAGCAACGTGTGTTCCCAAAGTTCTTTACTGGCTTGCATTCGAGTCTTTTTAGTCAAGTATCTTCGCACGATAGCTACTTGATGAAAATTGCACATTTGTATAGGTATGGCGTCGTCAAATAATTGAAATAAACCCTTACGTCCATCACAAATAATACTTTATATTTTGATGCCCGTTATAGAAATTTCTTCTATACCAGCCAGGTATAATTAATTAGTTTCCTGCTGTACATATTGCTTAAACCCAGATTACGCATTAGAAATGCTTAAACGACTAAGAGCTTGTATTTATGTACTTTTGATAAGTACAAAAAAACAAGCTCTAAGTCGGGGTAAACCCAACTAACACACTATCCTTTGCCTTCGTCAAAGTCTATTGCGTAATTTGGGTTAAACAAAATAGTATCTGTAAGGCTATCTTTGAAAACCATGACACCTAATTTCCTCCCAAAATATGTAGTATCCATTAGCACATTTGCTACCGATGGAAAGTTAGTTTGGTGTTCAGTTTGTATGGAATCTATTCTACGTTGAATTGTTCGCATCGAGCAATTATATTTTTCTGCAAGCTGGGAATACTTTTGTTTGCCTTGGGTATAATCTTGCCATACTTTCAACGAATCTATTCGAACCCCACCTCGAAATATTTTACCGCATGAAGCGCATTTATACCGCTGAATCCCATTTGGTGACCTTTTTTGGTGAATACTTTAAACCCGTAATAAAAGCAGTTTTTTTATTCATTACCTTTCATTCGCTTGAAGATAAGCCCAATAAGGGTTATATATGTTTTTATGGAACTATTTTGTCTATTATTTCGAATATTCAAATTAAAACGTGCACATTATTTGTGCACGTTTTTTTATAGTTTAATAAGTTTTTGAACAAATGAATTGTTATTTGTTTTGCATTGTATGAAATAAGTACCAGCACTTAAATTGTCAATTGGTAAAATGTCTTGGTGAGTGCCAGTTTGTTGATGTAGGAAATGAAATTCACCACATCGAATGCCACCACTTGAATAAACATAAATATCAACATTAGAAGATTCAGACAAGCTATACTCCAACATACAATTGTTCGCAGTTGGATTTGGATAAATAAAACTTTGTTGGTTTAACTCAATTTGACTGTTTTGTAAAGGCCAACCGCCTAAAAATGTAGTGCTTGTAATCGTGATTCCATTGCCTGTTTGATTACCATTGATTTGCAATACTGGATATTTCATACCTTGAGCTAACCATTTAAATTCAATGGGTTGACTTGGGAAACCAACAGGGAAAAACCCAGTTATAAATGAATCAATTCTTTTGATTTTTGAAACTTGTCGTAATACATCATATGTACCGCCAGATGGTATTGTAATTCTCCCCCATCCATCTACTTCATTGACGCGTTTTTGATTTCTTTTTAAAGTTATATCTCCCACAATACCGCCTAATGGTAATGTGACATTAAAACCAGAATTACTGCTATCTATATTGCCATATTGCATGGGGAATCGATACATGATATCTGGTGATGAATATAATGCTGGTAATGGTATTGATGTTGTTTGACCAGGTATTAAAATATTCCCTCCAAAAC
>JBILCF010000195.1:0-4601 GCA_044353325.1 Chitinophagaceae bacterium
TCCAACAGCCAATAAAATACCCATAAAAAATAAAATACTTGGCATGTCAATACTTTCTAAGGCGGCGAAAATTGAGTTTTGTTTTTGTTCTGAATGTCGTTTTTTACGATGTAAAATTTCGGTAATTGTCCATAATATTCCTACAGCTAACATCATGCCCATAAATGGAGGCAAGTGTGTTATTGTTTTAAAAACAGGTACAAAAATTAAAAGTGAAATTCCCGCATAAAAAATAATGATGCGTTCTTTGTCATTGACTTGTGTATTTTTTTTAAGTACTATAGGAGTAAATACACCTTTTAATTTGAGCATCAAATATATAAATGGAACAATTGTAGCCACGATGCTCGGAATAAATATAGCCTTTATAATTCCAAACGTTGTAATTTGATTTCCGATCCAAAGCATAGTCGTTGTAACATCACCTATTGGGCTCCAAGCACCACCCGTATTTGCAGCAATCACAATCATACCGATAGTTAAAAGTCGATCTCTTTTGTCTGAAAGAATTTTAGTTGTAAGTGAGGTCATTACAATTGCTGTAGTCAAATTGTCAAGTATTGCCGAAAGGAAAAATGATAATATAGTTATGATCAATAAAAGAGTACGCTTTTTATTTGTTTTGATTTTATCAATGATGATTTGAAATCCGTCGTATAAGTCAATCAATTCAACAATTGTCATGGCTCCAATGAGAAAGAACAATATACCTGCAACTTCACCTACTTGTTCATACAATTGATGATTAATATGCTCGTGGTCACTACTGTTTGATGTGTAGGTCACCCAACATAGCACACCTGTGATAAGTGCTGTAGCTGCTTTGTCTAGTTTGATTGAATGCTCAGCAACAATAAATATATAGCCTAAAACAAATATGGTTAAAATAATCCATGTCATATTTACAAATATACTATTTGCATTGCAATAACTTAAGATACAGAATTTTAGTTTGAATTCGTTGGAATTGAAGCATATAGTTTGGTTTGAAACTAGCGTATATTTGTATCCTAAATCTATGACAATGAAATCAAATTATGAATTAACATTAGAATACATGTTTGAACAATTGCCTATGTTTACACGGATAGGTGATGCTGCTTATAAAGCTGATTTAAACAATACGTTGGCATTGTCGGAGGCACTTGGCAATCCGCATTTAAAATTTAAATCAATACATGTTGGAGGTACCAATGGTAAGGGAAGTTGTAGTAATATGCTGGCAGCTATTTTGCAAACTGCTGGATACAAAACTGGTTTATATACAAGTCCTCATATTGTCGATTTTAGAGAAAGAATTCGCATCAATGGAACAGAAATAGACGAACAGTCTGTTGTTGACTTCATATCAAAGCATAAACAATTGATTGAAGAAATTAAGCCATCTTTTTTTGAAATTACAGTAGCTATGGCTTTTGATTATTTTGCCAATCAAGGCATCGATATTGCAATTGTAGAAGTAGGGTTAGGTGGAGCTTTGGACAGTACTAATATTATAGTGCCTGAATTGTCTATTATTACAAATATTAGCTTTGATCACATGAGTTTGTTAGGACAAAATTTACCTCAAATTGCAGAGCAAAAAGCAGGTATTATTAAAGATCATGTACCAGTAGTGATAGGAGAAAGTCAGCTTGAATTGCAAAATATATTTTTAGGGAAAGCTATCAAACACAAAAGCCAATTGTTTTATGCTGATGCAATATACGAAACACTTGATGGGGAAATAGAGGATGGAAAATTGCACCTTAAATTGTTGAATAAAAGTTTAATGTTATCACACAATATTATTCTGGACTTAGTTGGCAATTATCAATATAAAAATTGCAAAACTGTTTTAACTGCTATTGATGTTTTGAGAAAAAAAGGCTGGAATATTACAGAACAACATATCATGAATTCGTTATCGCAGGTGAAAAAAATCACAGGATTTAAAGGCCGCTTTGACATTGTAAAGTACGAACCACTAGTTGTCTTTGATAGCTCACACAATGAGGCTGGATTAACTGAAGTTTTTAATCAAGTAAAATCAATGAATTATGATCGTTTATTTATCATATTAGGTGTTGCTAGAGATAAAGAACTATCTAAAGTAATCAAAATATTTCCAACAGATGCCTATTATTTCTTTACTCAAGCAGATATTCCTCGAGCATTGCCTTATATTGAATTGCAGGTCATTGGATTGGATGCAAAATTAGATGGCGAAGGTTGTCCAACTATGAAAGATGCCCTAGAATCGGCTTTTAAATTAGCATCTCCAAAAGATTTGATATTGGTAACAGGTAGTTTTTATACTTTAAAGGATGCGTATGATTATCTTAAACGAATGAATTAAGTCATTTTTTTAAGAAATAACTAATCGATTTTGCTATTTTTACCCGTCTTTTAAATTTTCAAAATGGCAAAGAAAAAATTATCCAATACTAAACAATCAAATAGTAAACAAGACACTACACCTCAGCAAGAGTCTCCAATAGTTGAATCTTCAATAGGAGACGCTTCAATGCAAGATAAAAACTGGTTAGATAAATTAACGACTGGTTTTTTGCCCTATATCATTATTATAGTTATGAGTTTTGTTTTGTATGGCAATACCTTAAATCATCAATTTGCATTGGACGATGATATTGTAATTTGCAAAAATGAATATGTTTTGCAGGGCATGGCAGGTATGTCCGATATTTTCAGTAAAGATTTATTTGATAGTTTTTACAAACAAATGAATACAACAGCTCAACTATCAGGAGGACGATATCGTCCACTTTCAGTTGCTAGTTTTGCTGTCGAGCAGGAGTTTATAGGGACAAGAGATGATGCTAAGTTTGAACCCAATGTTTGGGACTTCAATAAAAATGGACAACAAGATGTGAGTGAAGACGTTAATAAAGATGGTATCTGGAATGATAAAGATTTTAGATCCAAAGGATTTACACTACGACATTTTGATAATATCTTATTTTATGGTTTAGCTTGTAGTATGTTATTCTTGTTTTTGAGTACAGTCGTTTTTAAAAATAATAAACTATTGGCATTCATCGTTTCTTTATTGTTTTTAGCTCATCCAATTCATACTGAGGTTGTTGCTAATGTTAAAAGTAGAGATGAGATTTTTTCATTTTTGTTTATGATGTTAACCCTTTATTTGGCCCATCAATATGATGTGAAGCGACATTTAAAATATATTTTGTTTGCTGCGATTTCATTTTTTTGTGCCATGTTGTCCAAAGAGTATGGTGCTACTTTGTTGATTTTAGTGCCATTGTCGTTGTATTTATTTCCATCAAAAGAATTTAAAATAAGCAATTATATTGGATTGTTTGTAGGTATGATCGTTGTTTTTGGAATATATTATGGCATTCGATCTGGTATCGTAATAGGCAAGTCAAATTTGCAGGACAAAGAGTTACTGAACAATCCATATTTACTGGCAACCGAGTCTCAACGATTAGCTACGATGTGTTATATTTTTCTGAAATGTTTGGTAACGCAAATTTTACCTCATCCTTTGAGTTCAGATTATGGTTTCAATAGTATTCCTTACAAAGATTTTGGCGATATCAGTGTATGGGCTAGTATTTTGCTCATGATAGGTTTTGTAGTTGGGGGTATTTATGCTTTTTACAAAAAACATTGGTCAGCATTTGCAATTGCTTTTTATATGTTGACAATTTTGTTGGTAACCAACTTTATATTTAATGTAGGTGCTACGATGGGAGAGCGTTTAGTTTTTCATTCTTCCCTTGGATATTGCATGGGATTAGGATTTTTGTTGGTTTGGTTAAGTCAACAATTGAAACAAAAACAACTTGCTTTCTTTTTAGTCTTACCTATTTTGTTTTTATATTCTTTGAAAACAATTTCTAGAAATAAAGCTTGGGAAAATGACATTATCTTAGCCTTAACTGATGTAGAAATTATGCCCGAAAGTACATCACTCAATGGCAATGCTGCTTCTCGTTATATTGATCTTTCGGAATGGCCTAAAAACAAACCAAAGGAAAAAGAGCTTGTTCAAAAATCGATTCAATATGGCAAAAAAGCAATTCAGTTGCATCCTAAGTTTGTTAATGGCTATTTAAATTTAGGTTTAGCTTATGCAAAACTTGAGCAATATGATAGCGCAAAAGTATGCTGGGATATTGCGTTTAAAGAATATCCTAGTCATCCGAGCAAAGCATTGTACTACAATTTATTAGCTGATGCTTATTATAGATCTGGTTATAATATGGGAGGCCAACAGCGTTGGAAAGAAGGGGTAGTCTTCTTACAACAAGCAGTAGATCTGAATCCGACAAACGCTAGATATTGGTATGATTTGGGGGGCTTTTCGTTCAATGCACAAGATTATAAAAAAGCGAAAGAAGCTTGGACAAAAGCGTATCAACTAGATCCGAAAGATACCAATATTATCAAAGTGCAAGGTTTACTTCAATAAGTGATTACTATTACTGTTCTATTTTTTAAATTATTTTTGATTCATCCTTTAATCATTCATCTTTTTGTTGTTTAAACTTTGAGCTTAATGCTTAGTCTTAGTATGGTAAATTCTACTAAACTAAAAAACTAAAAATTATGCAATTCAAAAACATTTTAATGAT
>JBILCF010000196.1:0-4598 GCA_044353325.1 Chitinophagaceae bacterium
AGTAAACACATAAAAAACATTAGAGGTTGGTATCTGGTTTTAACTTTATTAGTAGTTATTTTTTTGCCTGTTTTTTTAGGTTATATTAAAAGAAATTAAGTCTTAATATATAATAATCAATTTAAGTCTTAATGCATCGGTACACAGTTATATTCGTTTTAAATCGAAATTAATCTTCCCAACGTCTTTGCGAGGCTCTGCGAAGCAATCTCTAAGCGTGTGGTTTTATTGGTTGTTTTAATATAAAGACTGCTTCACGCCACGGCGCATAGTCGCAGAGCCTCGCGGTGACGAAAGTGCTTAGGGAATTTTTATATGTTAATTGGTTTTATTTCTATTTCATCAGCTTAATAAAGCGTGTGTCGATGAATTTTAGCCACGATAGGAGGCAGCGCCGTGCGCGCCAGATAGCGTGAAGTAGCTAAATATATTGAAGAGGCTTGGCTCCAAAAAAAACTAGCGTTTTAAAAAAAGTAATTTAATCCAACACCAAAGCTAAAATGCTTGGAGAGGATATCGGTGGATTTGTAATTGAATGCTCGGGTGCTTTGTGACGTATTGTTGCCATCAAAATATTCATAGGTTGTGTTGACTTTGCCAAAATAATGTTCGTAGTCAAATCCGAAATTTAATTTGGAAGCCACATGCAATTTTTTATAAATCGGGTAGTTCAATTCGGTTCTAAATCGAATACCTGTAGCCATAAAATTGGGGTATTGATTTGTTTGTTGTTGATAGTAAGTGATTTGGTTAGTATTGGCATCTTGCGTCGTAAGGTTAAATCTAGATGTATATTTTGGTGAGTATGTAAATGGTAAATAAACACCTGCAATGAATATGAATTGGTCGAAATGAACTTTTTTGCTACAATTGAAATTGAGGAGAATCATATTTCGATTGGTTTGGGATATTCGTTTTTCTATTTGTGCTTTGGTCAAGTCTTTCAAGATGGTTTTGCCATTATACTTAAACTTGTAGTAGCCTAATTCAAAACCTTTTAAAAAATTGTTTTTTTGAATTTTATGAAACGAAACGAGAGGGGAAATTAAAAATCTGTTTTGTTTGTAATTGGCATCAATAATGGCATAAAACAAATCTGCACTTTTACCCCAATCAAATTTTTGAGCATAAACAAATTGAGCTAGGAATAGGCTAAGTAATAGTAAGGTAGTTTTTATGTGTATATAAATTGAATGTTTAAAAGTAATACTAAGTTCAAGAAATAATTGAAACAAATAAATTTTCTTTTTCTTAAAGATACTTTATGGGGTTACGAATGAATTTGAGGCAATTTTAGCTTTTAATTTCTTTTAAGTCTTCAAAATGCTAAGGTATGAATGTTGAGAAATGAATTATTAAAGGTCTTGAATTCTTTGACCTTCTTGATGTTGGTGATTGGTGAGTTTCGACTCGGCTAAAGTTTGAAGTTTATAGATACTACGATGGCCCGAAGCTATATAGGCAAGCACGCAAGCAATGGAGGTATACAATCCACATTCAATACCAAAGAGTTCGATAGCCATCATGCAACATGCCAAGGGTGTATTGGTAGCGCCTGCGAAAACCGCCACAAATCCCATGCCTGCCAAAAGCGACATGGGTAAAGGAATAAAAAGTGAAAGCGCATTACCCAAGGCAGCTCCGATAAAGAATAGTGGTGTCACTTCGCCGCCTTTAAATCCTGCTGCAAGTGTGAGGATGGTAAGTCCCATTTTGATGGCAAAATCGTACCATTCTAATTGTTGATGGAATGATAAGGTAATGGTAGGAATGCCTAAGCCAATATATTTTGTTGTTCCCCAAAGCCATATAATTATAACCAATAAAACTCCTCCAACAAAAGGTCGTAATGGTGGATATTTGATAAATGACTTGAAAAGTTTACTTGTCCAATGCATGCCGTATATAAATGCTTTTGCACCAAATCCAAAAACTAAACCAGCAAGGATAACATAGAGTATATTGGTATAAGAAATTGTCGGTATGCCTTGTATTGGATAATGGTTATGTGAAATATTCCAAAGCAACGTAACACGGTCGGCTATAATAGCTACTGCAAATGAAGGCCAAAGTGCATTGTATTTTACACGACCTATGAAAGCAAGTTCTAATGCAAAAATAGCGCCTGCTAAAGGTGTGCCAAACACAGCGCCAAAACCAGCTGCAATAGATGCTATAAGTAAGATTTTGCGGTCGTCGGTGGTGAGCCGTAATGGTTTGCTCCATTGATCTGCAATTGCTCCAGCAATTTGTAGTGCCGTGCCTTCTCGACCGGCAGAGCCACCGAGTAAATGCGTAACGATAGTCCCAATATAAATGAAAGGAGCCATTTTAAACGGAATAGTCTTTGTTGGTGTTTGTATTGATTCAATGAGCACATTGTTGCCGCCTTGAATATCTTTTCCGTAATAATGATAAAGTAATCCAATGCCCAAACCACCAATGGGCAATAGTGCAATAATCCATAAATGTGATTCGCGGTAGGCTGTAACCCAATCAAGACTATAAAGAAATCCTGCTGATGCTGTGCCAATGAATAATCCCAAGATGAGACTAATGGCAAGCCATTTGAACACAAAGGGTAAAGTCGGGTATGTATTTAAAAATGAATGAAGTCGTTGAAGTGCTGAAGAAGTTTGGTTTTGTTTTGACATAGTTTTCCTGATTAAATTCTAGTTTGAACATCATCAGGCGTCATCAGCTTTTGAAGGCGGTTCGAATCGGAAGACACCATTTCCGTGTGGCAAATGTACAACGTAGTTTTAATAAATGCTAGTGTTGAAGCGAACTCGTTATTTAACTTTTTGATTCCACATGGGCTTGGCTTTGAGTACCTTTTTGTATACAGGACATTGTTCGGTATGTGCACCATTGAGGTAACCAATACTCATCAAAAACTCATTGACAATTTCCCCGCCTGTAAAACGAAATGTTTTCTTAAAGAGTGTTACCCATTCGGCTTTTGTTTTGGGATGATGCAAAGTAAGCCATTGTTCAAATGAACCATGTTCTTTTTGTAATTGTAAAATGGTACGTGCATTTTCAATGGCTGCATTGACTTTTAATTTGTTACGAATAATGCCAGGATCTGACAAGAGTCGTTCGCGATCTTTTTCTGTATAGTTAGCTATTTTTTTAATGTCGAAATTGTGGTATGCTTTTCTGAATGTCGATTCTTTTTTGAGAATAGTTTCCCAGCTCAGTCCTGCTTGATTAATTTCCATAATCAATCGACCAAACAATTCGTTGTCGTTATGGATAGGGAATCCGTAATGTAAGTCGTGGTAGTTTTTGTGCAACGCTTTTCGTTCTTCGGGTTGCATGGTAGGGATGTAGTCGCAGTATGCCATTTGATGGAAATATGAATATTATTAGGTTGGGTAAAGAGTTTTTACTTAAATGATAAAAAAAGTTTACTAAGTTTTGCTTGAATGTTGCAGCAATTGTTCCAATTGTTGTATTTCGGGTTGGGATAAATAGCGCCACTTGCCGGGTTCTAATTTATCCAATTGAATGTGCATAATACGAATTCTTTGCAATGAAACGACTTGGTATCCAAGGTATTCGCACATTTTTCGAATTTGACGATTGAGGCCTTGTCGCAATGTTATTTTAAAACGTTTGCCTCCTTCTTGTTTTACTTTACATGGAAGTGTGATGGTGCCATCAACAGGAATGCCGTTAGCCATTTTTTTTCCAAAATCGGGAGTCAAGGCTTTATTGACATACACAATATATTCTTTGTCATGTTGGTTGCCGGCGCGCAATATTTTGTTCACGATATCGCCATCATTTGTCAATAATATTAATCCTTCAGAATCTTTGTCTAATCTACCGATTGGGAAAATTCGTTTGGGATGATTGATATAAGCGATAATATTGGAACGGTCAGTTAGGTCAGTAGTCGTGGTAATACCTACTGGTTTGTTGAAAGCAATATAAACAGGTGGTTTCTTTGATTTTTTTAAAATTTCATCATCAACAATTATGGTGTCACCTGGGTATACTTTTGTCGTGGATGTTGCATAATCATCATTGACCATAACCCGAAATTGTTCGATGAGTTTGTCGGCTTCTCTTCGAGAGCAATATCCGGTACTGCTAATGTATTTGTTGATTTGTATGCCTTCGTTATCCATTTTCAACTGCAATAATATTAAAGAATAATGGCTTTTAAGTCATAAATTACATATTGAACGTAAATACTTGGTTTACTTTTTATAAATTCGCTTCATGAAGATTAATAAAATGTCCCTTGGTATACTTGTATTGTCAATAGTAATATTAGCATTGCATGTCGTACAGCATACTTTCAATATATTGCCAGAGCACGTTATGTTTGGCTTGAGGGTACTTGGTATTTCTGCTTTGTTGGTTTATGGCTGGAGTCAAAAAAAATTACCAACTTGGATTTTAATTGCAATGATTGTTGGTGTAATGATTGGGTACGATTTTCCACATATCGCTATTAAATTGGATGTGTTGAGTAAGATATTTTTAAAGCTTATTAAAACGATTATAGCTCCATTGATATTTGCGACATTGGTTGTAGGAATTGCAGGACATTCGAATTTAAAACAAGTAGGACGAATAGCATG
>JBILCF010000073.1:0-13090 GCA_044353325.1 Chitinophagaceae bacterium
TAGGTGTTATAGAAATCACTTTTACAGCCGATTTGACATTGACAAAAGCAAATGCTTTACCTGAAAAAACTGATTTTTTAACTACAAATCCGTTGCTCGTATCTGGCAATGAAATAGCGCCTGCTACCAAGCCAGCTTTAAGTCGTGCTGCTACACGTGGCGCAATGGCTTTAGCTGTATTGTTGTTTGAAAAGACAAGAATTTGTGCATTTTCTTGTGTAGCAATAGTAGCAATAGCTTTAGCATATGCTTTGGCTTCAAGATTATTTAAACGAGCATCTGCTACGTGTATGACTTGGTTAGCACCATAGTTGCCTAGCTGTGTAAGGTCTGCAGCTTCGCCAAGTACTATAGCGCCGACTTGTGCGCCATTGGATTTTGCGATTTTAGCGGCATAACTGATAGCTTCGAAGGAAGCTTTTTTGAATGTTCCGTTTGTTTGTTCTGCAAATACGAGTATCATAAATGTTGTTTTTTTTGTTTTGAAAACGTTTTCGGTCGAAAGAACGTTTAGAAATTGATTTGAATTATTCTACTAGACTTTAGATTACTTTAGCTTCTTCGTGTAATAAACGAACGAGTTCGTCCATCTCGTCAATAGTAAGCATTTTGATGCCTGCTTTTTGTGCTGGCATTTCGTAAGAAACGATGTTGGTCAATTCGTCTACAGCTACTGGAGCCACTACATTTAATGGCTTAGTACGAGCAGCCATGATACCGCGCATGTTAGGTATACGAGCTTCAGCCATACCTTTTTGGCAAGAAATAACAAGCGGAAGAGCACAAGAATCTTTTTCTTCTCCACCTTCGATTTCACGATTGACAGAAACTGCACCGCCAGCAACGTCTAATTTGCAAACGTGTGTGATATACGGTAAGTCCATTAATTCAGATACCATAGCGCCTATGCTGGCATTGTTGTAGTCGATACTTTCTTTACCCATCATCACAAGGTCGTATTGATGAGACTTGGTATATTCTGCAATTTGCGTAGCGATGTAAAAACTATCGTTACTATCTGCATCTATACGGATAGCTTCGTCGCCGCCCAAAGCCAATGCTTTGCGAATTACGGGTTCTGTATCGGCTTTACCAACTGTTATTAGATGTACAGCAGTAGCAGTACCAGCTTCTTTTAATTCTAAAGCACGTACAAGCGCGTACCACTCTTCGTATGGGTTGATGATCCATTGAACGCCAGCTTCGTTGAGCTTAGTATCATTGTCTGTAAAGGCAATTTTAGTAGTAGTATCGGGTGCTTTTGTTATACAAACCAATATTTTCATATAGAAGTCTAATTTTGAATCGCAAATATAATGCACAAGCTTTCAAAAAGGGATAAAAAGTGTCTATTGAATAGTGGAAAACTTAAAAAAGAAGCTTGGACTTTTCTTATAGAAAAAAATCAAAGTATTGGAACAAGAAACTTGATTTCGTTTTCAATAGCTTGAACCAGTTGATTAACTGCGTTTATATCCTTAAAATCATGTTGTTCAAGGTCTTGGGTTAATTGGGTTAAAGTGGTAAACGCAGCAGTGAGCGCTGTACCTTTGAGTCTATGGGCTACAATGGCCATGGATTTGTAATCTTGATTTTGCTGATGAAGTTTCAATTCGTCTATACCATCTAAAAGAGAATCTCTCAAAAAAGGGAATACAGATTTTAAATAGACTCCATTGCTGAGATTCATTTCTTCCAATTTGGAAAAATCGATATGATTCGTTTGGGGTAGTTCAGTTTGTGGAAGATTGTTAAAGGAATCAATCGAACCTAACCACTTGTGTAAGATATTGAAGATGGTTTGCTTGACAATAGGCTTAGTTAAAAAATCATTCATACCACATTGTAAGCATTTTTCTTGTTCGCCAGGGACTGTACCTGCTGTAATCGCGATAATAGGAATATGCTGTTTGGATTCTATTTTTCGGATATCTTGTGTGGTTTCATAACCATTTTTTAAAGGCATTTGAATATCCATAAAAATGATATCAGGTTCAATGGAGTGAATGATATCTATTGCTTTTTGTCCATTTACTGCTTCATAAATGGTGCAAGTAGGTACTAAATCTTTTAATATTGCTTTTAGAAGAAAAAGGTTGACTGTATTGTCTTCAACAATTAGACATGCTAAAGATTCGCTTACAGCATTTATAGGCTCAGCATGAATAGCATCATTGGTTTTATCGACTATGTCTAAATCATCCAAAATGATAGTATTGAACATAGACATATCCAAATCGAAATAAAAAGTACTTCCTTTACCGACTTCGCTATTTACTTGAATCGAACTGTTCATGAGATTAAGTAATTTTTCTGCAATAGCAAGGCCTAATCCTGTACCGCCATATAATTTAGTTGTAGAAGAGTCTTCTTGCGTAAAAGCTTCAAATATTCTTTTTAAATTTGATTCTTTGATACCTATACCTGTGTCTAATATCGAAAATCGAACTATTGGTTTTTCATCAGTTTCAATTACTTCAATACCAAATTGTATAGAACCACTTGATGTAAATTTAATTGCATTGCTCAGCAAGTTCAATAAGATTTGTTTTAATCGAGTTTCGTCAGTGTCGATATACTTTGGCACATGTTGTCCTATATTGAGTTTAAATGAAAGTCCTTTTAATTCTGCTTGATAGGAAATCATACTGGTTATTTTTTGACAAAGTTCATTGAGGTCAAACCAGCTGTGATATAATTCAAATTTCCCTGCTTCGATTTTTGAAAAGTCTAATATATTATTAATGAGGTCGTTTAGGTGATGGGCAGAGTCATTAACGGTATGTATATATTTTGATTGAGTTTCATTCAAAGGTGTATTTTTGAGAAGGTCAGATAAGCCTATGATGCCATTAAGTGGTGTTCGGATTTCGTGACTCATGTTGGCTAGAAAAGCAGCTTTAGCTTTGTGTTCACTTTCAAGTGTTTTATTGATTTCAAGTTGAAATTCGATTTCTTTTTGCTTCGTAATATCAATTATGAGGCCAGAGTTTTTCGTTATTTTTCCCTGTTCATTTGTAATGCCAAATGACTTTTCAAATACCCATCGAATTTGCCCATCTTTGATGTATCGATATTCGATTTCGAAATATTTTTGTTCTAATAATTTCTGATGGGCTTCCATTACTATAGGAATATCATCTTCTAGGGTATAGGTTTTCCAAAGATTATGTCTTGCATAATATTCGTCTTGGTTATAGCCAAATAATTTTTTACATACAGGATTAATGTATAGTATTTCTTTGCGTTCTATGTCATAAAGCCAAAATACATCTTCAATAGTTTCATTGATTTGTTTAAAGTAGGCTTCACTTTGGTTTAGTGCAATACGAGATGTGACTTGTTCATGAATGTTTTGGAAAGCACCACTTATATAGATTGTTTTATCATTCAATCTCTCTGGTTGAGCAATAAATCTCAACCATTGTTTTTCCATTGAATTGAGCAAGACTTGCACTTCAACATCAAACGATTGTCCGTATTGAATTGCATCATTGAATAGTTGAATTAATTTATTTTTAGTTTGTTGTTCAGAAATTATTTCCAAACATAAGGCATGAGTTGGCGTGTAATCTAAAGGGAGATGCAATATTTCTTTGGTGATATCCGACCAAATATTTTCATCCGTTTCTACACCATATTCCCATGCACCAAGTTTAGCAATTCGATTGGTCTAGAATTTTTTTGTGTATTCTAATTGTTCTTCAGCTATAATACGGTTGTTTTGAATCAATTCTATAGAAAAAATATCGGCGATATGCTTTACAAAATTAGCATCGTCAATGCTCCATTTTTTAATGGTATCTGTATGTTCACAACATATAACAGCCATCAATTCACCTTGATTGCGTATAGGTACATCTAACAAGGATTTAATGTTATAAGCACTAAAATAGTCTTTGCTAAATTCGGCTGTATCTGTATGATTCAAAGCATTATCAGCTAATACGATTAAACCATTTTTGATAGCAGAAAAATAGTTTGGATATTCTTGTTCTAATAATTCCAAATCAGGAAAATCTTCAATAATATGATTAGAAAATAATTTATAGCATTCAATTTTCTGATTTTTGTACATCCAAATACTTATTCTGCTGATGTTGAGCATTTCGCATAACACTTGCACTACAGTATTGGCTATATTATCAATCGAATGCTTTTCGTTGTATTTTTGTAACTAAAAGTCAACTAATATTTTGTTTTGCTTTTCTATTATTTTTTGACGTTTTGACTGTGTAAATTGTGCTTCTTTTTTATCTGAAATATTTCTTGAAGCTAATACGTATTCGTAGATTTTGCCATTATAGTCTTTAATGACATAAATTTTCATATCATACCATTGTATACCATGATGAAGTTTAACGCTATATTCAATACTTGTAGGTAAATTGGTTTTTGTATCATCATAAAGTGCATGTTCAAGTTTATGATAAACATTTTCTGAATAGCCAACTTCGTTTAGGTTTTTGTTGATATAAAACTCAGGAATATTATACAAGTCTTCTATATTACGATTAAAGACTTCAGTAAATACAAGTTCATTATTTAACACAAAAATTAAATCACCCGTATTCATCAAAACCGTTTTGAGCCTATTTTGTTGAATTTCAAGGGAGTTTTTTAATTTTGTATAATCAGTAATATCGGTACAAGAAATAAAAATCTTTTCTTCTTGAATTTTTAGTTTTTCAAGTTGAAAATTCTTTTCATTACCAGATGGGGTTGTAAAACGATGTGTAATTTGCTTTTTTTGACTTAAAATCAGATTGATTTTTGAGCCACTGATGTGTAAAATTCCTTCTAATGATTTTCCTTTAATCTTTGTATTTTCGGGTATTTCTAATATTGAAAAAATATTATTGCTTGTATAATCAATAAAACCATCTTCGTCTATCGAAAAAGCAAACATGGATCCATTGTTGACAATTGTATGCGATATCAATATGTTTTTATATAGTCGCTGATTGATAAAGTTATTTGCAAAATTCAATGTAATTGCAAAAACAATGACATTTGTGAATTGAACCAATTCTTGTATGGTAAAATACCCAATAAGATGAAACGTAAATAACAATAAGAGAATGCAAAAAATATACAATGCAAATTCGAATAGTTTATGAAAAACCAAATAAGAAAACATTATCATTAGTGTAAATTCACTTATTGTAATGACGTATGAGGGATTTTCAACTAGAATAGAAATAACATAAACTGAATAAATATTAAAAAAGAACAGAAATATTGAATAAATATTTGCGCGAATCCACTTTATGGTATTGGTTAAAAAAATTGTCCCAATTCAACAATACCAAATATAATATTAGATATTAATTCACTTTGGACTCTTACTTTGTATATTTCTAATATAAACTCAGTTAATGGAACATATATAGCAAGTCCTAATAAATAAAATCTGTATTTGTGTGGATGTTTGGGTATATGATCTACATGCCCTAATGCTTCATAATTGAATTTTATAATATATTTTACAATTGCAATAAGTACAAGAATCAAAATCACTAAACCATCGCCAAAAAAAGCCACTCTGGTGGTGTTGTGAACATTAGATAGGTTAATTAATTGAATTTCAACCATTGAATATAAAATGCTTTGTATGTAAATGCAAGTATTTACTAGCTTATTTCAGACTTTATTCGGTTTATAGCCACAATTGTGTCAGCGAATGAGTAAGTTTGTAGGTATTTTTTTGAAAATTATGAATAGAATAGAAAAGCTGAAAGAAATGTTATTGCAACAACCTAAGGATTGTTTCTTACATCATGCTTTAGGTCTGGAATGGATTAAAATGGGCAATTTGGAAAATGCTTTAAATTGTTTTTTGAGTGTAATTTCAAACGATGAAAATTATGTAGGTACATACTATCATTTAGCCAAAACTTACGAAAAATTAGGTCAAGTTGAACAAGCTGTTGTGATATATGAAAAAGGGATTCAAATTGCCACAAAATGCAATGACAAACATGCCAAAAACGAACTTCAAATGGCATTAGACGATATATTGGATGTATAAAAGAACTGATGCGATGGTACTGAAATTAGAAAAATCTCAACGTAATTATTTGCTTGCTGTAAGCGGTGGCATGGACTCTATGATTCTTTGTGATTTGTTTTTAAAACAAAATCTCAATTTTGCAATTGCTCATTGCAATTTTCAACTGCGAGGCGAAGATTCCTTACTTGACGAACAATTTGTAAAAGCTTGGTGTGAAAGACATGCCATTCGTTTTTTTGCACAACGATTTGATACGAATGAATTTGCACAACATCATAATCTATCTATTCAAGTTGCAGCAAGAGAATTACGGTATGCGTACTTTAAAAAATTGCAAGGGGAAGGGAAATTTGATGTAGTAGCCACAGCACATCATCAAGATGATAATATCGAGACAACATTGTTTCATTTCTTTAGAGGTACAGGTTTAAAAGGTTTGACGGGAATTCCGTATAAAAATGAAAGTATAGTAAGACCTATACTACATGTAAAACGAAGTGAAATGTTGTCATATGCCAAAGAGCATGAAATAGCCTATCGGCAAGACATCAGTAACTTGAAACAAGATTATACTCGAAACAAAATTAGACTTTCTGTTATTCCTGCCTTAGAAGAAACTTTTCCTACATTAAAACAAAATATTGCTCAGAATATTGAACGATTAAGTCAAGTCTATTCTATTTATCAACAGCAAATTGAAACATATAAAAAAATGTTGTTAGAAAAGCGGGGTAAGGAATTTTATATTCCCATTTTAAAACTTAGGCTATTACAAGCTCAAGAAACAATTTTGTATGAAATACTAAAGCCATTTGAGTTTTCTTTTCAACAAGCTTGTCAAGTGTTACAACTAACAGAGCGACAATCTGGAACGCATATAGATACATCGAAATACAGAGCCATAAGACATAGAAACTTTATACTGATTACTAAGCTTGAGTCAATAGCATCTGAACAAATATTAATTACACCAGATATGACTCAAGTCGTTACAGCTGATTTCACACTTCAAATTAAACAAGTTGATGCAGCAGGATTTAAATTAAATCTAAGTAAATTAGAATGTCATGTAGATGCTAAGGAATTAGAGTATCCACTGTTGCTCCGCAAATGGCGACAAGGTGATTATATGTACCCATTTGGTATGACAAAAAAAAAGAAAGTTGCACGCATTATGATTGACGCAAAGATACCTTTGCACGAAAAAGAACATATATGGGTTTTAGAATCGAATCAAAAAATAATCTGGATTGTAGGGCTCAAAACTGATAATCGATTTAGAATAAAACCACAAACACAAACTATAGTTTCTTTCTCAATATAAAAAACTAAAAAAGTACCAAATGTCTACAGAACGATACCATGAACTAAAGAAGAAATACAACTTGTTGGACAATGAACAAGATCGTATCAATTGTCTGATTGAAATTGTATTAGAAATTAGAAATTACGATTTAGATGAATCATATACTTTATCTAACGAAATTATAGAACGTTCCTACGCTATACAATATCCAGAAGGAGTAGCTCGTGGATTGAACAATAAAGGCGCTTGCTATTGGCTCAAAGGAGAGTATGATAAAGGTTTAAATACCCTCAAAGAAGCACTAAAAATTGCAAAAGAGCACCAATTTTTGGCCTTAAAAGCCCGTATATATAACAATTATGGAAATATCTATCGCGATTTAGGCGATTTGGCCAATGCCTCTAAATATTACCAATGGGCACTCGAAATCAATGAAGAATTAGGCGATGAACTATCACAGTCTGCCGTAATGATTAGCATTTCTAATTTGCATTTTGATTTATTTGATTACGAAAATGCCTTGGAATATGCTAAAAGATGTTTAGAGATTTTTAAAAAGTACGATGATAAACAACGACTGATTAGTGTATACCATACACTAGGAAATATTTATTTAAAAAAAGAAGTGTATGATTTAGCGATCATTAATTTCAAACGCAGCTTGGTACTGAGCGAAACAAATACGGTTGGGAATATGCTTGCCAATAGTGGTATAGGCAAAGTTTATTACAAAATGAAAATGTTTGAAAAGGCTCAACGGTTTTTAAATTTAGTCATTAGCCAAGCAAAAGATTTATCCAATTTCGAAGGCATAATCATTTCAGAGTTTTATTTAGGTCGAATCTGTTTTGATGAGGGTAACTATACTAAAGCATTGAAGCATTTGGATGTTTCTTTTGATTTGGCAAACGAGCATTCTCGCAAGCATGATATCATGAGTATACATGAAATGTATGCTCAAGTTTATGAGAAGATGGGTGACGTTGTAGAAGCATACGAAAATCTTAAAAAGTTTGAGAAACTCAAGGAAGAAATTTTTCAACAAAACACAATCAACAAACTTCATAATTTACAAATACGTCATGAAATAGAATTTGCTGTTAAGGAAAAAGAAGTAGCTGAACAATCGGCCAAACTGAAACAAGAGTTCATAGCCAATATGAGTCATGAAATTCGAACGCCAATGAATGCAATCGTAGGTATGACAAGGCTTTTGACTGAAAAAAATCCACGCGAAGATCAACTGAAGTATTTAAATGCTATAACACAGAGTGCTGAAAATTTATTAGTTATCATCAACGATATTTTAGATTTTTCGAAAATAGAAGCAGGTAAAATCACTATTGAATTTATCGATTTTTCATTAAAAAGTGTATTGAAAAATGTTGTAACCTTACTTCGTTTTAAAGCAGAAGAAAAAGGCATTGAAATACGGTTTGATATTGATTCGGATGTGCCTGATTCGCTTGTAGGTGATCCTACACGTTTGGCACAAGTGTTGATGAATTTGGCGGGAAATGCTGTTAAATTTACAGAGAAAGGTTCTGTAAAAATTCAATGCAAAGCATTGGTACTTGAATCGCATTTTATCAAAATCGCATTTCATGTGATAGATACAGGTATTGGTATTTCGCAAGATTATGTAAGTCGCATATTTGAGAGTTTTACACAAGCAGGTACCGATGTGGCTAGAAAATATGGGGGAACTGGATTGGGTTTGACTATTTCAAAACAACTGGTTGAACTTATGGATGGAACTATAGAAGTAGAAAGTAAATTAGGCGAGGGTACTATGTTTACTTTTACCTTACCGTTTCAGATTGGAGATCAATTTTCGACGAATTTAAAAGAGCAATTTGTAATTCAAGAAAACGATATTGATGTACTCAATAAATCCAGCATATTGTTGGTTGATGACAATGAATTTAATACAATATTAGCAGTAGATACTTTGAAGTCTATAGCGCCACAAATGCACATAGCTGAGGCTGCAAGTGGTTTTCAAGCTTTGGAGTTATTAAAAACCTATTCATTTGATATTGTGTTGATGGATATACAAATGCCTCAGCTCAGTGGTACAGAAACGACTAAAATAATACGTACTGAATTAGACCCTTCAAAACGTAATATCAAAATTATAGCTATGACTGCCAATGTAATGAAAACAGATATTCAATTGTACTTGGCTGCTGGCATGAATGATCACATCCCTAAACCTTTTCATAAGGAAGAATTAATTCGTAAATTATTGTTGCATTTGAATCGTGATTTAATTTCTACACGCATATTAGAGGATATAAACCCTTTGGAAGAAAGTTCAATTCATTTATCTGACATTGTTCTAGAAAAACCTATTCATTCAGGTAAAATTACAGATCCTCGATTTTTAATTTCTTTTGCAGGAAACGATAAAGAAAAACAAAAAAAGTATGTGAGTATATTTTTGCAAAATGCACCAAAACAAATTCAACAATTACAAAATGGATTGGATAAGCATGATTATGAAATGATCAAAATTGCAGCTCATTCTTTAAAAACACAGCTGAACTATATGGGTGTAAAAGAAGAATTGTCACACGTATTTGAGCTAGAACAAATGGCTTCACACACACATAAACATCAAGAAATAGAGGAGTTAATTATTAATTTAAAGAATGTAGCAGCAAGGGCATTTGAAGAGTTAGAGGATTACATCAAGTAATTTATAGTCCTTTAAATCGCGGCTTTCTTTTTTCAAGAAAAGCATTTACACCTTCTTGATAATCGAATGATTGTGAAGCTTCCACTTGGATTTGCCCTTCAAATTCCAACTGTTGGCTAAGTGTATTTGAATATGATTGATTTAATAATCGTTTTGTGAGACCCAAACCTTTTGTGGGCATATTTGCCAATGTCATAGCTAATTTCCAGGATTCTTCAACAAACTGATCATCCTGAAAAGTTTTATAAATCATCCCCATTTTTTCAGCTTCTTCAGAACCTATTTTGTCACCAAGCATCATCAAAGCTGTAGCTTTTTGAAACCCAATTAATCGAGGTAAAAAAAACGTACCCCCGCTATCTGGTATTAAACCTATTTTGCTAAATGCTTGAATAAATGAAGCACTTGAAGTAGCGACAACTATGTCGCCAGCTAATGCAATATTGGCACCAGCACCTGCAGCTACACCATTCACTGCGCATACAACTGGTTTCTCTATCGTTCTCATTTTTTCAATGATAGGGTTGTAGTGCTCTGCAACAATTTGAGAGAGTTCAATTCCATTATCTTCAATTGCTTCTGCCAAATCTTGACCAGCACAAAATGCTTTTCCTGTTCCGGTTATATAGATACAACGAATATCGGAATCCTGATTGGCATTATCTAAGGCATGCTGGAATTCAAAAGCCATCTCTCTACAAAAACTATTAAACTTTTCAGGTCTGTTTAAAGTTATTTTGGCAATTGCATCGTTTTTTTTTAAAGTGATAAATGACATACTTAAGGTTTTATAAGCTGCAAGCTAATATCCACCTAGTTTTATTCCAAATGAAATTTTAGTTAAGATGAATACCCCAATGGCTAAAATACATAATGCAGAAATTCTATTTAGATATACAATTTTCCGTGGGGTTAATTTTTTTCGAATCAATTGTGCTAGAAAAACTTTTAAGATATCAAAGCCCAAAACTAAGGCTAAGCATGATCCAAAAAAAAGATAAGCATAAGAAGAGGCATCATGTTGGTTAATAGCTGAGGCTTTAAAATTAGCGACTGCTGCAACAGCTGTAAACCAAGTAATCATGACACCGGGATTAAAAGCATTTAGTATAAAACCGCTACCCATTATTTTCCAATAGTCTTTACTGCTTACTTTTGCGTCATCATTTCGATTTCGGGTCACTTTTATTTTTTTTAATATACCATATAAACCCATTCCAATAAAAATTGAAGATCCTATATAACCTATGATATCGAGGTAAGGGAGAAGGGCAATGAGCCATACTGAGGCAAGGTTTGCTAAAATGACATAAATGAAATCGCTAATTGAAACACCTAATACAAAACTTAATCCTGCTCTCCAGCCATAATTGATGCTGTATTTTAAAATCGCAAAGATAGTCGGACCTACAGAAATAGATAAAAATAAGCCTAGACCCAAGCCAGCTAATATAACACTTATCATGGCCAACAAGATACGAAGTATCGGAAATAGAACCAAAAAAGAGCTTGAAAATCTCGATTTCATATAGCGAATAAAAAAATATGTTTGTAATCAAACTAATTTACACTTATATTCGTCTTGTAAAAGCAGTCGTTCGTCATTCACATGTGTGTGAATGGTGGTTTTCTGTCTATAATTTGATTATAAAACGAACAGCCGAGTATGAAAAAAATTTACCAGATTGTAATCTTAGCAGTCCTTTTTTTGTTGAGTTCTTCGCAGAATTCTAATGCAACCCACGTTGCTGCTGCTGATATTTATTATGAGTATTTAGCACCTTTGACCTATAGGGTACACTTGATTTTATATCGAGATTGCAAACCAGTAAATGCAGGTTTAACTGGTACTGTAGGCATGTCTGCTGTTTCAGCATCTTGCTCTCAAAATATTAATTTTACAGTAGATACAAATGGTTGGAATACACGTAAAATCTACGGTGATTTATGTCCAAACATTGATAATTGGTGTGTCAATCCAGCAAGTATTTTTCCAGCTTATGAAGAATGGCATTATGATACAGTTGTAGTATTGCCAATGGCTTGTACGGATTGGACATTCAGATATAATACTTTATGCTGCAGAAATTTTGCAATTGGAAATTTGGTAACTCCAGGAGGTCAAGGGATATGCGTATCTGCCACGTTAAATAATGTGATACGTCCTATCAATAGCTCAGCGTTTTTATCTATTAAACCGATACCTTATGTTTGTGTCAACCAGCCTAAAACTTACTTGAATGGGCCATTGGATCCAGATTTAGATTCATTAGTATTTGTAGCATCTCAACCATTAAACTCTGGGGCTTGTGCACCTATCAATTGGTCTGGAACTTCAACAACTGCAAATCCGTTTGGTGCCGGCGCTCCTGGAGGATATGTCGTAAATTCAAGTACTGGAACAGCTTCATTTACACCAACAATCACGGGCACTTATGTTGTTGCATTTACTTGTTTTGAATATGATATTCCTACAGGTCAAATGGTGGGCTCTAACATGCGCGACGTACAATTAAATGTATTGAATTGTGCTGCTGCACCGCCCTCAGATCCAAATACAACTCAAAACTACAATTTGATCAATCTGACTGGAGCAACAATGCAGTCTCCCAATCCAATCATATTATCTGTTTGTCCTGGTACGTCCATGTCATTTGATATTCAAGCAATTAGTAATTCTGGTAGTAATCAGATTTTGGCTACAGCAAACAATGCAGCTTCTTGTCCAGGGTCTACTTTTAGTGCAAGTCCAATAGGTGGTGGAAATCCTGTAACTGGGACTTTCAACTGGACGCCAACTGCAGGTCAAATTGGACCTCACACACTTATCATTACTTTTACCGATTCTACTTGTACAGTAGCACAGCCAATTGTATTGAAATCGTATGCAGTTATCTTGATTAATGTATTGCCTGGTGTTGATGCTGGTCCAGATTTAACAATTTGTGTAGGTGGTGATTCTGCTCAACTCAATGTAACTGGACCTCTTGGTGTAAATCAATGGGCTTGGACAGATATCAATGGAAATACAAACAATATTGGTTTGTCAAATATCAATATTAAAAATCCT
>JBILCF010000197.1:0-4493 GCA_044353325.1 Chitinophagaceae bacterium
TGCAAGCCACAAGGCTTTTTCTTGCTGATTCACTACCTTTAAATCCAACTTCCATCCTATGTAAAACTCTTTATCATAAGGTGTAGATTGGTCGTATACAATCACTTCGAAATTTTTATACGATTGATTTTCTAAATCAGTCAACACATCTTTTAAATATTTATAGCGATTTAAAGTAGGTATGATTACACTTACCTTAGGATGAGTGTTTATTATTTTAGAATTGAAGTTATCATAGTCTTGATTGACGTATACATTCTGAAACAGATTAACACGAGAAACATTATACGTTTTAATTGCTGCATATATTTCTACAAATGGATTTTTAAATCCTAGAATGCGAATCATCAAAATGTATATCACCCAGAATGGATGAAAATACTTTTTAACAAATCTATAGTTGTCTGCAATAGTTGGCAACATCTCTTCACGGATGAAAGCACGTTGATCCGATTTAATTATTCCTTTTTGAAATGCTTGATATGCAGCATCAACATTGGAAATAGAAGCACTAGAATATAAACTATCATACGCTATAAGTGCTTTTTCATTTTCCGAAAGAGTAGAATAGTTTACAAAATACAAATATGCATTCTTTGTATTTACATTAAAATACCAAGTAGGTGAAATATATTTTATAAACTCGAAAAACAAATTAAAGTAGTTACTTGTAACAAACGTATGTGATATCTCTACTATCACCAAAATTTCTTAGTCCATATTTTCGAATGGCTTTTTCATCAAGGGTTTCACATAAATCAATCACTTCCACCTTGCTAAAACCTGCCTGTTGCAACCGTTGTAAAACATCCAACCCGTAAATACGCACATGATCAAATTGACCAAAATGTATAATACGATCACCTTCATCCGTTATATCAAAATTTTCATAGGTTGGATGCTTTTCAGATGGCCAAATGGGCACTTGTATAAATGCAATGCCACCCTGCGACAATACTCTTTTCATTTCTTGCATAGCCAATATATCTTGATCGATGTGTTCAAGTACATGTGAACAAATAATATAATCAAACGTATCATCTTTTGCGTCTATTGCTCTTATGTCAAAATGAAAATCACTTGTTACATCCTCCCCATAATGAGAAGTCATATATTTCAAATTGCTTTCCTTTTCTAAGAATTGTTTCAAACATCTCTCTGGTGCAAAATGTAATAAACTTTTAGATGTATCAAAATTCGCCTTCTCTTTTAAAATAAAATACAATTGTCTATGTCGTTCGAGACTATTACATATAGGACATTTAGCATTTTTTCTTTTTTTATAGAGTCCTCCATCCAAAAATTGTTTTGCTTTAAATAAGCAAAGTGGGCATTCATAATTTGAACCCGAAAATTTTACTTTTTTTAGAAATGCTTTCAGTTGTTTCATAAATATTTTTTTTTCTTAAAATTGCAAATTATTAATCATACCTACATTTTCTTTATGACAAATCACATAATTTGTTTTGTTCATATCACTATGCACTGGAATATCATTGATTGGAATTAATGCCATATTTTTTTCATCGATCAAAAACAACTCATATTGAAGTTCTTTTAATAGACTAATTAACTCTTGTTGTCTATCATATCGATACCTTCCATTTTCCTTTTCTAAAGAATATACAGGTAATATTTCACAAATAATTAAAGGCCTACCTAGTTTCAATAGATGAACCATACCTTTAAATACCTCAAGCTCAAAACCCTCAACATCTATTTTAACTAATGAAATTTCTTTGGGGTCTATTCCAACATCATCAAAATTCCATACCGGAATTGAATACTTAAAATTGGCGCGATAGTTTTCTCTAAATTTTTCTAAAATAGAAGCCCCTGATGCAATTTCATTATCTGCATATAAGGTAAGTAAACTTTTATTGTCGGCTAAGCCTACTGGAAAAATACTAACATGTTTGAATTTATTTGCTTTAGTGAGTTGATGTGCATAATAAATGCATGACGGATTAGGTTCAAATCCATAATAGACAACTTCTTGGTCTATACTTTTCAATTTGATTAATGTTTGACCTATATTAATACCAACATCAATAACAGAACCTTTTTTCAAGGTATATAGTTTTTTAAAAAGTAAATAAAGCCATTTTTCTCCATCTACTAGATTATACAAACCCGTATTACCTATTAAGGGAATTTTAGTTTTTATTCCATATACATTTTTGGTAGTTTGTATATTTAATTTATTTAAAATCCCAATTGTTTGAAGTATTTTAAAAAAATAATACTTAAAATATTTAATGTAATTTTTAATTTTTTTCATTTCACTAATTTATATTCCGATCATTTCAACATTTGCAAATAGTACTTTTCAAATACAGCTAGTTGATATTCAATATTAAACTTCTCTTCAATTACTTTTCGTGATTCTTCACTAATAGCTAGTCTCAACGAAGGGTTTTGAATTAATTTTATAATAGCCTTCGCTATAGCATATGAATCAAAACGCTCTACGATGATACCATTAACTTCATTGTCAATTACCTCCGCCATACCGCCCGAGCGAGTAGTAATCAAAGGCAGTTGCAATGCCATCGCTTCAAGTGCTGCGTTGGCAATACCCTCGTATAAGCTTGGCAAAATAAAAATATCAGATTCGAGTAATATTCTTTTCACTTCCGTTGAACTGACTTTGCCAGTTAAAATAACTTCATTCTCTAATCCCAATTCATGAATCATATATTGCAACATATACAAATCAGGTCCATCACCAATAATTTTATATTCAATATCATATCCTGCCTCTACCACTTGTTTAATAGCGTTCAACGCATATACATACCCTTTTTGAAAATGCAATCGTCCTGTTGTAACTAATTTAATTCTAGTATTTTTTCGTACTTCATATTGTGTATCACGTTTAAAATAATCTACATTGACCGACGGAAAATTGACAAACGATTTATTTTCATCTAGTCCATATTTTTTCAAACCTAACAACATATCTAAACTTACGCAGTGTATACCATCACAATATTCAAACAGTTTGCTCAACTCTTGTTTTCGTTTGGGTTCTACGATTGGTCTTACCTTTTCTGCCGATCCTCGGCAGCTTGTGATTAATTTTATTCTTTTATGTTTAAGAGAAGGTAAAATTTCTAAAAAATTAACCCCTATGCCCGAATAAGCAAAATGAACAATATCAGGATTATTTTTAGATAAATACACATCATAAAGTGTATGTAAAATACCTTGTTTAAAACCCTTCCTTTTCGAATACTGAATAAATAAATTCAGATGGCTTATGAGCACACTCAGTATGCCCATCCATTTTTGTATTCCAACATGAGTGAAAGGCATCACATCTATTTCACCACTCCATTCATTCATTCTACTTTTGTACAAGTCGAGATGCTTCGAAGCAGAAGTAGCACAAACTGAAACTCGATGACCTTTGGCTTGCAAACCTGTCACCAAGTTGAATAAAAAGGTTTCAGATGCTGATGGAAATGAGTTGACGATTAATTTAATGTGCATGTGTACTCATTTTTAAATCTACCCAACTAAACAACGAATATATAGCCCAAATAGGCCATGAATTATCTACCTTATTTTCTTGATGTTCATCCCACAACTCCTGAATATATGTTTTATTGATAAAGGGATTTAATTTGATTGGGACATCAAAAATTCTAGTTTCTATTACTTCCTTCAATTCTTTTCTTATCCATTCGGCCATCGGGGGCGAAAATCCTTTTTTATCACCACTGTTTTTTTGATGGCTTGGTATCATGCTTTGCAATAGATTTCTTAATGGCAGTTTCCCTTCCTTTGTATTCATACACTCCTCATAAGTATAGTTCATACTTAACTCTACAAACTTTCTACTAAGCATTGGCGTACGCACTTCAAGACTATGAAACATACTCGCTCGATCTACTTTTAATAAAACACGTTGCATGTGAATATCATACTCGAATTGCTTTGCCCTATCCAATTCATTTTCTATACCTTTCTCTTTTGCTAAATTATATAACAATGGATCCTTCAATACACTGTTTGATTTTAATAATTTTTTCACCCAATATGAATTTCCTGGCAACCCTTGTTTAGATAAATAATAATCATCAAACGATTGGTAATCCATTAAATCAACTGGCGCTTTTCTTCCGCTTAATTTTCCCATCCCTATATTAATGATTCGTTGCCATTTAGGAAGTTTCAACAATGAAGCATGCGTTAACGCTTTTTGAAACCTTGGATATCCCCAAAACAATTCATCTCCTCCATCGCCAGATAATACGACCGTTAAAGATTGTTTTGCTAATTGACATACTTTCAATGTTACTAAGGAACTATAGTCGGCTAATGGCTCACCCATACTATCAATATAATCATTGAGCGCTTTTAGTATATCATTTGAATTGATTGTATGTACATGATGATTCACTTGAAAATATGTTGCAAATCGTTTCGCCTCTGTAGTTTCATCTAACTTTTCATCGTTAACTCCAATTGTATAAGCTGTAATATTC
>JBILCF010000006.1:0-34034 GCA_044353325.1 Chitinophagaceae bacterium
AGACATCAACACACGAAGGTTAAAACGATGCGGTATCCGCCTTTGGCGGAAAAGGACTGAAAATCCTTGTGTCGGGGGTTCAATTCCCTCCCACACCACAAAAAATCCTCGCAGATACTGCGGTTTTTTTTTATTTATTTTTACAGATTTAATTCCAATAAAATACATTAGTTAAAATGCTATTCAACAAATTGGTATAATCCTTTTAAACTAATTAAAAATTAGAACCATTTTATTCTGACAAAAGTATTTATTCATACATATTCGTACTTTGGTACACATATTGCTTACGAATTACTAGAAATAAGAAAAATTGGTTCTTACCATCACAATGAATAACCTACATACTATTCATGCAATTGCATACTATGAAAAGATGGGGTTTATTTATTGTTTTTCAATTGATACTAATGTTTTGTATTGGGCAGTCTCATGAAGTCTATAATGATAAAGGTGTAGAAAAAGAAAATGCCCGCGATTTTGCTGCTGCAATAACCTTTTACTCAAAAGCTATATCACTCAATCCAAATTATGCCACTGCATATCGGAATAGAGGAGATGCCAAAGCTGCATTGCAAGATTATACAGGCGCTATCCTAGATTATTCGAAGGCCATCAATCTAGATCAAAATTGTACGCAAGCCTACAACAATAGAGGCATTGCCAAAAAAATACTTCAGGACTATAAAGGCGCTATTCAAGATTATACCAAGGCTATTAGTTTGAATCCTGATTATGCTACTGCGTATCATAATCGTGGTATTTCAAGGTATTATACTGGGGATTATTTGGGTGCCATCCAAGATTATACCAAAGCGATTACAATCAATCCGCAATATGCTACCGCCTATTTAAATAGAGGCTTAGCGAAGTTGAAATTGAAACAAACAGCAAGTGCTTGTAATGATTTGAAAAAATCTGCACAATTGGGCGATGAAGTGGCAGCAACGTATATAAAAGACAATTGCAATTAGCAAAAAAAATACCCGAATTGAATCGGGTATTTTAGACTTAGATTATTTTATTTACTCGTTAGCAAGACCTGGATATTGTTTTGCTTCCAATGCTCGTTGTTTTGAAATACGTCGACCACGAAAGAATAAGTACATATTGATGAACAACATAATTCCTAGATAGATAGAAAATCCACCAATTTTGACACTCAATTTTTCAAGCATTTCTTGTTTGGTAGTAATAGAATAAATTTCCATAATGATGAAAGCAAAGCCCAAATTGATGAGATAAAATCCAATTTCTAATAATTTTCGAGTTGAAGTGGCTATGTCTTCTTTGCCATGGAATATATCCATCATAAAGACTTGACTTTGAGTAAACAATGTGTGGGCAACATACCAAGTTAAAAAAATAACTATTGGAATGTAAATGTAATAAGCGATGATAACATAAGATGTGTTCATGATACGTGTTGTTTAAAGTGAATGAATTGTTTTTTTGGAAAGAATAAAATGTAAGAGTAACATATTGAAATAATGAATACTAGCTAGTATAAAAAGGATAGTGCCTATTTTGATACTCAGAACGCCAATCAAGTTTTGAATATCTAATATAGGCTTCCAGCCATATAATGTCATAGCACTATATCCTAAATTGAGTAGATAATATCCGACAAGCAAAAGCTTGTTGATGGCATCGGTCAAATGAATATTGTGTTGTGTTTCGGTTAAAATAAAAATTCGACCATTTTTGTAAAATTGATATCCAGTATGTACCGTGATAAAAAATGTAATGCTGAGGTAAACGATGTATCCTAATACGTTCATGATGGATTCATTTTCTACTACAAATGTACATCTTATATTTTTATACTTTCAATATATATTGAAAGTATAAAAATAAAATAACAATTCAAAAACTTAGTTGTACAAATAGGTTAACTCCAATGAAGACAATATACCCTGATAGGTTGAGGATGGAATAGAAAGGGTAATGACTACATTAGAATCAGATTTTGGAAGTTCTACAAAACAACTATATTGATTCGGTTTATTCTCTTTCGCCAAGGGATGATTTAATCTAAAATGTTGACTTGTAGTATCTGAATTTGATACAGCAGTAACAAGCAAATGTTGACCCCATAAGTTATTAAAGGAATTGATTGATGCATTTATATTCACAAAATGATGATGATAGTTTGTCTGTATTTTTAGTGTATCCTGATACAATATAGGATTTGATGTCAATTCTATTTCACGATTTTGTTTTACAATTGTTTGATGTGTGTAATGATATTCATCGGTTATATGCACATCGGTATCGAGCAAGCTCATATCCAGGGCAGTAGGATAAAGGTCTAAATATATTGCGGCATAATATTGCGCATTCATTTCGTCGTAATGAAGTATGCCTTTATTGTATTGATAAATTTGAATTGTATTTAATCCAATCAAATAAGCACATAGTAAACCGAAAAACCATTTTAGTTTTTTTGTCCAAACATAATCTATATAACCGGCAAGCGGCAATGCAAACACGGGATAACTTTGTACCAATGCACGTGTAGAATAACTACCTCCATAGCGCCAGATATGCCATGCAATAATGATATAAATATTGAGTAAACAAAAGGTTACAACAGCTGTTTTGAATTTTTTCCCTTTTAAAAACCAAAATCCAAGAACAAAAAAAATGCTTATTGGAGTATAGATAAACCATCCTTTTTCCCAACCAAATAATACGCGGAAATGCGGATTTAAAAAATCCCATTTACTGCCTACATCATAAATCCATGAACCTGTAATGCGTTTCCAATACATCAACTGTGGTAAAATGCCTATCAAGCCGCCCATTAAACAAAGTGGTATTTGCCAAGTATTTTTTCGCAATATGGACCATTTTTCGTTCCACAATGTTTTGTCATTCAATTGCCAAAGCAATGGAATAAATAACATGATCAATTCTGTTGGTCTGCTGATGGTTGCCAAACCAATAATCAATCCAGTCAAGAACATCCAACCTAATTTGTAAGTTTCGTGCCAGCGAATAGTTGTGTATAAAACAAAAGCATACAATGCAAAAATATATGCATGACTTTGGCCTCCTTCTATCGCAATATATTGAATGGCATTACTTGCTAAGATTAAACCAAATAGAGTCAGCGCAACTACAGAATCTTTATAGTATCTCAACAATACTGTACGAAGTAAGAATAGCGCTAAGATGCAATAAAACAAGGCAGCATAAGCAATAGCATATTGATATGGCAATGAAAATCCATCGGCTGGATAGTGTTTTGAAAACTTAGCATAAAGATGTGCGCTAAAGTAAAAAGGTGCTTGTAATATAGAAACGCCGCGAAGGTATTTATAAACCAGATGGCCATTCGAGTGTGATTGTGCTTGATAAAATGTACCTCCAGATAATTGATATGTTGAGTCTATTGCAGCAAACCATTTAAATGAAGTATCATCATTGTATATATGTGTGGAGGGTAAATACAAATAATAGCCCAAAGCATCCCAAGTCGTTACTTTGATAGGTAATTTTTCATTCTGATCCGTGTAGAAAATTCGGGTACACAACAGAAATGCACTAATGACAAAAACAGCAATCAGCGAAAAATAATTTTTCATATTTAAATGTACGTTGTGAAGATAATACCAATTTGATTTGTGTCATAGACCAAATCTTATCTAGTCTTAAGGACGAGAGAACATACCGATAGGAAAGATGTTTAGTCCAATGAAATTGGACTATTACATATTTCACATCGGTATAATCTGAATATTAGGATAAAACGGATTTAGAATAGACTTTTAATGCAATTGAATAAACATATATTATTAAACCAAAAAATATTTAGTATTTAGGATTCGAAACGGATTGGTGTATATTTATCGTCAAAAAATTACATGCAATTTTCTACTGCAACAGCTCCATACAGAAATACTTTTCAACAAAATTGGTTATTGAAACTATATAGTATTGTTTTCCTCATTGGATGGTTATCTACTTTGATAGGTACTACGGATCTTGTCAATTGGTTTATGGAAAATACCCTTGTGATTATTTTTCTAAGTATACTAGTGGCTACTTATCGAAAATTTACATTTAGCGATTTGACCTATACCTTTATAATGGTGTATTTAAGTTTGCACATTTATGGTGCTATGTATACCTATGCTGAAAATCCATTTGGATATTGGATGAAAGATTTTTTTCACTTTGAACGCAATCATTATGATCGTATAGTACATTTTAGTTTTGGATTTATGCTTGCTTATCCAATGCGTGATTTCTTTTTAAACAAAATGGAATTCCCCAATTGGGTGGGATGGTTACTGCCTATTGAAATTACATTATCCTTTAGTTGTTTGTATGAACTTATAGAATGGGGCGTTGCAGATGTATTTTTTCCAGAACAAGGTATTGCTTACTTAGGTACGCAAGGCGATATATGGGATGCACAAAAAGATATGTTTATGGCTTTTTGTGGCGCAGTATTGATTACACTTATAGTTCTTATTTTGAAAAAAAGTCTACAACGTAAACAAGAAACGCAAACGAATTAGTTGTTTGCTTTAAACCTAAAGTTTTAGTTTGTATCTCGATTAAAAGAATATTCTCGTTCTACTTTACAAATACGAACTTTGTATGAATCGTACCATTGTTTTTGACCAAATAGTTGAGCTTCAAGATGGTCTAAATGTTGCTTCCAAGCAAGAATGGATTCTTCGTTTTCCCAAAACGAAACCGTAATACCTATTTCATCGCGTGCACTTTCCATACCTAAAAATCCAGGTTGTTGTTGTGCTAGTATAAACATTTTTTCAGCCATCGCTGAGTAGCCATCATCATGTACCGACTTGATTGATGTAAAAATCACAGCATAATACGATTTAAATTGAGTTGACATCATTATTTGACAATTTCAATTTTTGCAATTTGTTTTTTACCGCTTGTTTGATTCAATACTTGAACAAAATAGTAGCCATTAGAAAGTGAACTCACATCAATATGTGAAGTATGCTGTTTTGACAATATAGGCTCCACAACTATAATTCTACTTCGACCAAGTATATCAACTATATTAATTTGAATGTTCGTTTTTTCATAATTTGGAAAAGAAAGGTAAAGTATATTCTTTGTAGGATTAGGATAAACAACAACATCAGATTCGGTAGTTTGTACATCATAAAGTCCAACAACAAATTGAGCGTAATAATAAAAATCGCGACTGAATGGTACATAATTAGCGCCATTGAAATCTTCACGTTGTTTGAAGATGAGGTTGTTATTGATATCATATTGGAAACTGGTTTTTCGGTTTAAATTCCAAGCACTTGCATTGCCAGTATAATACAACTCTTCATTGACAATGGACCCAGTATAGGCATAGGTAAATCTAGAAGTGTTTTGCCATCCGCCTACATTATCTTCTGTATATTTTTCAACTAATAAATTACTTCCATTATACAAAAATTGTGTTCGTTGGAGAGGCATCCAATTTAGGTTGCCCAAAGCATTTTCGCTTAAGATTAGCGTTACATTATTATTCGCATTGTATGAATAAACAGCTCTTGTGGTATCTAAAAATTTTAAAGAATCTTGATTCCATATTTGATGTATGTATGATTGCAATGTTATGGGGTTGCCTTGATAATTGTAGATATACTTACTTGCGTTTGACCATGCATTAGATGCGTTTGGAACTGAGCGAATAATAGAACCAATAGAATCTTGATAATAGGTATAAAACAAACGTTCATATTTATCCCACAAAGAAGTTGTAGTATTCCAAATTTCTTTATCTTTTTGTTGCAATTTAGAAGTGCCTGAAATGTATTGATGTGAAGTTTTGGAAATGTATTGCCATCCATTGTTCCATGATGATGTAACTTGAAGTGTCCAATTGCCCAAAGCATCATACCCAGCGTTTTCTATTTTACCTGTTGGGTTCCAGGTACTTCCTCCCCAAACATCATACGAGGTTAAGACTAGATTATCATTCAAATCATAATCATATAAGTAGCGATTAAAATTAATCCAAGCATTGCCATTCCAGTTTTCGCGAAGTTGAGCTAAAGGTTTTCCAGAACCAGACAATGTATAAACATATCGAAACGAATTATCCCAAGTATTATTTGTATTCCCTTTTAAGGCAGTTTGTGTAGTTAGTATAGCATCGTTATTGTAAGCAAATAATATTGAATCTTTTCCTTGCCAATTGGAAGAAATATATTCATCGTAGCGTTGTGCAATTTTCTTTTGCAATGTTGTAGTTTGAGCATGTATACCTTGCAGCGATACTATTGTACATAAAATGAATAAATATACTTTTTTCATCAATACTAAATTTTAGATTTTGGTTCAATAAAAGTTAACCATATAATTCAAAATGAATTTGCTTCTTATCATAGCCTAATTCATTCAGGAAATGACGAGCATCATCTATCATGTTTTTCCAACCACAAAGCATAAAATTTGCATTGGGATTGCCAGCGCACAATTCTTTGTACACATCGTGCACATAACCTTGTTTGCCATCCCAGGTTTCACGCGAGAGTACAGGGATATATTTAAATTGTGGTAGTTGGAGTTGAAACTCAGTCATTTCTTTAAAATACAACAAATCGGCTTGTGTTCGTGTGCCGTAAATGAGGTAAATATTTTTGGTTTCGATTTGATGATTGTATATAGAATGTATCATGCTCCGAAAAGGTGCTATACCTGTTCCTGTACAAATCATATACAAATCCTGATCCATATGAGATGGTAATGTAAATACGCCTGCAGGTCCTCGAAATACTATTTCATCACCTACAACTACATTTCGAAATAAATGATTTGTTCCCAGTCCATTTTCGACCAACACGATGACTAATTCAAACATATTGGTTGTATCTGGTGCAGAGGCAATAGAGTAGCTTCTCCAACGCTTGTTCTTTTTCTCATGTATGGGCAAATCCAAGGTAACAAATTGGCCTGCTTTAAAATGAAAAGGTTCGGAGGATGGGGTTTCGATAAAAAAACGACGTGTGTTATGGGTTTCATCCATAATACTAACGACTTTACCTATTTGCCATTCTAAACTCATAATTGAATATAAAATTACACATAAATAATGAGATAAGAAGAAAGAAATTTAGATATAAAAGGGTGAAATCATGAAATATACAATTACGCCTGTAATGGCGACATAAAGCCATATAGGAAATGTATATCGAACCAGTTTTTTGTGTTTGCTGTATTCGGCTGTCAATCCTCGGTATGCGCTGTATAGTACAAATGGCATTACAATACCAGCAAGTGTAATATGCGTACCAATAATAAAGTAATAAATGTAGCGCATCATGCCCGCCATCGATTTTTCATCATCACTTAGTACAAAGTCATGATTTAAGTCACCATACTTGGTTTCGCCTGTAAATAGGTGATGTGCAATGTAGAAAACTAAAAACAAAATTGAAAGAACCATTGTACTCAACATTACCTTTTTGTGCAACTCATATTTTTTTTGTTTGATCATAATTAGTCCTATAATGAGCAATATAGCAACAAGTGAATTGACACCTGCACTGAGTTTGGCAAAAATATGAGGGTCAAATCCTAGAGAAACATCTAATGTAATCCGATCCAGCAATACGACTGCAAAAAATACAATAGCCGAGAAAATCCAGATTAAAATATGTGCTTTTTTATCATTGTTTTGTATGGAGCGTGATAACATGAACTGTGTGATTTAAATGTATGATTAACGTTTTTTCTTTTCGTGTAATTTATTTTTTTCTACCTGAAGATAGGCAATGTCTTCGGCGCATAAACGTACTTTATCGGAATCTAATCCGTTGTAATACCCACGAATATTACGGTATTTGTCCAACAACGTGAATTGTTCAGGGTGTATAAAGTCATCTTTGTCGCCATTACCTTCTACAAGGTCAAGTTTGAGTTCATAGCGCGCATAATTGTAAATGGCTTCTTTGCTTCCAGTCAAAAAGTACCATTTGTCGTGATTTGCATGGTATTTATCTGCATAAGCACGCAATTTTGGTACAGAATCATTTTCAGGGTCTACAGATATAGATACAAAACGTGCAACAGAGTCGTTTTTAAGAAAAGCTTTGTTGAGCAGTTTCATGTTTTTAGTTAATTCTGGGCAAATAGTTTGACATGAAGTGAAAAAGAAATTGACAACCAAAATCTTTCCTTTGAGTGTTTCATTCAGTGAAACGGTATCTCCAAGTTGGCTAACTAATGTCAAGTCCTTGACAGTATGGTAAATTGTGTCTATTTTTTGTTTTCCATCTACCATTTGGGTGTCTATTTTATCAATACCATAATATTTAGGCAAAGTAAAATGACCATCATGCCCATTCATTTTTAAAAACAAATATGCACCAAGGGGAACAAAAAGGCTAAATAAACCACCAATGAGGAAGCTTTTAAGCTTGCCAGATTTTTTCATGTCGCAAAAATAATACAAACAAAACGCAATTAGTTGTTTAAAGCGATTATAGGGTATAAATAACAAGCGTGTTTAAACATCGATATAGACAAAATGGAGGCCTTAGCGAAATAATTAATAAACCCTAGTCGTAAAAATTGTACATTTGCACACTCAATGAAGATATTATTAAAGTATTTGTCCCGATATAAAGGGTTAGTTTTTGTTTCTTTTTTACTTGCAGCACTCAATACTGGGTTTTCGCTTTGCGATCCTATTTTGTTTGGTAAATTGATTGACTATGTAAAAGGAGTATTTGAAAAAACAGCCGTAAAAGAAAACATCAATGGTGTAGAAAAAATAATACGTTATAATTTTTCAGAACATGAATTTATCATGCACTTATTGATGATTATAGGTGGAATGGTAGGAGTAGCTATGCTATCGCGGATTGCCAAAGCTTTTCAAGACTATACTGTTAATACCGTCATTCAACGTTTCGGTGCAGATGTATATACAGACGGGCTTAAACGCGCCTTGCAGCTTCCATACCAACAATTTGAAGATCAACGCAGTGGCGAAACATTGGCCGTTTTACAAAAAGTTCGTGTAGACAGTGAAAAATTCATTTCGTTGTTTATTAATGTATTGTTTGGCGTAATTGTCAGTGTTGTTTTTGTGATGGTTTATTCAATTACTACATATCCTAAGTTAGTATTAATTTATATTATCGGAGCTATCTTATTATCTCTTTTAATGAGTGTTTTGAGTAAAAAAATCAAAGTTATTCAAAAAACCATCGTGCGCGAAACCACTGCTTTGGCAGGTGCTACTACTGAATCGCTTCGCAATATCGAACTCATACGTAGCCTTGGTTTGACTAGTCAGGAAATACGTCGTCTAAACATCACTACCCAAAAAATATTAAAATTAGAGCTCAAAAAAGTAAAAAGTATTCGGGCTTTAAGCTTTGTTCAGGGAACGTTTGTCAATTTTTTACGACAATGTATTTTATTTACATTAATCTATTTGGCGTTTCATACCATTCTATCAATGGGGCAAATTATCACATTACAATTCTTTTCATTTTTCATATTTGGGCCTTTGCAAGAATTGGGCAATATTATTTTGGCATACAGAGAAGCTGAAACTTCGCTTCAAAACTTTGAAAAACTAATGAACACAACAATAGAGCCCAAACCTGAGCATCCTATAGAAATACAGCAAATAGAATCACTTCAATTTAATGAAGTAAGTTTTAAACACCAAACTGCACGCAACAACGCATTGTCATCAATTTCGTTTACTGTAAATCGTGGAGAAACTATAGCATTTGTAGGACCTTCTGGATCTGGTAAAACTACTTTGGTTAAATTACTTGTAGGACTATACCATCCTGCAGAGGGCGATATACTTTACAATGATGTATCGTTTAAAAATTTAGATATCGAAACATTCCGAAATCAAATTGGATTTGTAACTCAAGATACCCAACTGTTTGCTGGTACTATAAGAGAAAATTTACTGTTTGTTTATCCTCGCGCTACAGATGAAGATATGATGTTTGCGATGAAAAAAGCATCAGCCGATACCTTACTAACTCGTGCTGAAAAAGGATTGGACACTGTGATAGGCGAAGGCGGAATGAAAATTAGTGGTGGCGAAAAACAACGTTTATCCATCGCACGTTCATTGCTTCGTAATCCTAGATTATTGGTTTTTGACGAAGCTACTTCAGCACTCGATTCTATAACTGAAGAGGCTATAACAAATACAGTCAAACAAGTGTCGTCGAGCAAAGACCAAATCAATATTTTAATTGCACATCGACTTTCTACCATCATGCATGCCGATCGAATCTATGTATTGGAAAAAGGCAAAATAGTAGAAATGGGAGCGCATCAGGAATTGGTGGATGAAAAAGGACTATACTATGCCATGTGGCGTCAACAAATTGGAGAACGACATTTAGATGTAATAGAATAACAAGACTAAAATTTAAAATGATGAGTGAACAAAAACCGAATCGATTTGTCAGTATGGCAAAAATGAAATGTCCAAATTGCCACAAAGGAGAAATGTACACGAACAAAAGTATTTTCCCATTAGGACAAATGATGGAAATGCCCGAACGATGTGATCAATGCGGTCAGAAGTATGAAATAGAAGTGGGGTTTTGGTATGGTACTGGTTATGTTAGCTATGCTATCAGCGTTGGATTGATTGCAGTATTAGCGGTGGCTTATGCTACAATTGTAGGCTTTTCATGGAAAGACAATTCGGTATTTTATTTTATTGGAGTAATGATATCTGCAATGGTAATCTTACAACCATGGATAATGCGATACTCACGAGTATTGTATATTTACTTTTTTGTAAAATATGGTCAAGGATCATCTATGCATAGTTAGTATTCTTAAAAATGAAATTGAAATGTCGAGTGAGGAAAAATTAGATATATAGGAGCAGATATCTATAATAATTTCTATGGTTTCAATAGGGTTGTTTATTTATTATTGAGTAGAGAATTTGTCGTTATTCTTGATTGAAATGAATATTTTTACTTGAAATTTTTGAAACATGAAATTAAAATTCATTTTTTTTATTATTCTATGTTGTGCATTAAGTCAAACCAAAGCCCAAGAAATTTATTTAAACCGCTGTAATCAGGCTTTAATTAATACTATAGTCGAAGATATTTTTTCTCCTCCAGTAGCTAGCAGGATTCATGTTTATGCAAACATAGCAGCATATGAAGTATTGACTAAAAAATTCAAATCCTTGCGTCCTTTGGCTGGTCAAATCAAACATTTAAAGCCAATACCTTTACCTACCCAAAAAGTTGATTTTTCAGTTGCTGCAGAAGTCGCTTTTGTGGAAACAGGAAAAAAAATGATTTATACAGAATATATGTTGGATGATTTTTTATCCGCAGAATTAGATACTTGGAAGAAATCCATTAAAGATACTTCCCTTATATCCAGTTCAGTACAATATGGTAAAGCAGTTGCTGCGCATATGATACAATGGTTGCTAGATGATAATTATACTTACACACGTACCCTTGAGCGATATGTATTGAGTGATAGTCTTGGTGCTTGGAAGCCTACAGCGCCAGAATACATGAATGGACTTGAACCCAATTGGTCAATGATGCGTTCATTGGTTTCTGAAACTCCTGATTATGTGCGAGCAGTGCCTAACTTAGCATATAGTGAAGAAAAAAGTTCTATGTACTATAAGAATGCATTAGACGTATACAATACAAGTATAAAAAAAGATTCTACGCTCATAAAAACTGCATTGTATTGGGATGACAATCCTAATACAGCTGTTGTGAACGGTCACTTAACTTATTTTATTCATAAAGTAACGCCAGGTGGGCATTGGTTGAAAATTACGGGCCAAATGATTCGGAATAAAAAACTATCAGAAGATAAAGCTGCAGAACTTTATGCTATGGTTTCTATAGGACTATATGAAGGTTTTTTAAGTTGTTGGAACGAAAAATACAAATCAAATTCGGTTCGTCCAGAGACCTATATCAATCGTTTAATTGATGCAAAATGGTTGCCTTTAATCGAAACACCACCGTTTCCAGAATATACAAGTGGTCATAGTGCGGTATCAGCAACCGCATCCTCATTTTTAACCCATTTTATACCTCAACCCTGTCCTTTTACTGATTCTTCACAATTGTATTTAAGTTTGGCTCCACGAAAATATAAATCATTTCGAGAAGCATCGGATGAAGCCTCTATCAGTCGTTTTTATGGCGGTATACATTATATGCCTTCATTGGATAATGGTGCAAAACAAGGCCGTGAAGTTGTACAATATATATTGAAAAAGATTAAAACTAGACAGTAATAAAAGGGTCATATACTATAAGAAATCATTTTAAATGATTTGTTGCTATTTCACATTTTTTGCAGCGTAAAAAGCTATTTTAAACAACTTTTCATTTTTCAAGCCAGCCTTTTCACGTGCATGTTCATCAGTCAAATTTAATTCTTTTAATCCTTCATAATAGCGATACAATGTTGCCACTTCGTTTAGTGCAATATTCAATGAGGAATCAGAACTTAAATGGACATTACTGAAATCGGCCATATTAATTCGAAGATTTTTAGCTTGTTGGACTAAGGAAATTGGCATAACATCTTCAACGCTAAAGCATGTTGTATCATCTGCTATTAAATAACACAAGTCGAGTGAGCAGGTAGTGAATACAATTGGTTCTTGCTGCAAATCAATGATGTATGGTTTTTCCCCATCGCTCATTAATTTATCACTTACAGTGAGCTGAAGTTTGTCGCCACTTTCACCACTAAAACGGAGTAAATCATTGAAGTTGCTAAAAGTAAACATAAATGTGGTAGCCAATAATTGACCATTCATGCGACAAGTGACATCCATGCTTACAAGGTCACTATCATCAAAAATAATACGGTCTGCCTGGAAGCCTTGAATCTTGAAATCTGTTTTTACAAATGTGTTTTTCATATCATTTAAGTTTAGACTACAAATATTTACTCTACACTGCGTAACGAGTTTACGTACTAATTGTTTATTTTTACTCTTTCTCATACTTATAATAATAGACTATGAAAAACAAGCAAGCATTAACGAGATACCGATTAATTGACAATCGCATGACAATGCGCCAAAAAACAGCCCCAAAACTGGAGGAAATTGTGGATTATGTGAGCGAAAAACTCGGTTCGCCCGTTTCGGTTTCCTGTATACAAAAAGATATATATGCCATGCGATACGATGAATCTCTTGGTTTTAATGCACCAATTGAATGGGACAGACAAAAAAGAGGGTATGTTTATACCGATCCAACATATTCTATCAACAATATTCCTGTTTCAGAGGAGGACTTACAAGGTCTTGAAATGGCCATAGGATTGTTAGAGCAATTTAAAAATATTCCTGCCATTAAAATATTTGAAGATTCCATTGCCAAGCTAGCAACAACAGTGAAGCAAAACCGGCAAAATGTTTCACAAAACAGTATTTTAATACTCGACAGACCAAAACGGTATGTCGGAATCGAATTCATGAGTGATATTGTAGAGGCTATTCAGCAAAAAAAGGAAATGCGCATAACCTATCAACCATTTACCAAAAATGAACCTAAGAAACATACTGTTCATCCATATTTTATTAAAGAATACAATGGAAGAATGTACCTTATTGGCAAAGATATTCATCCTACAAAAGGATCTAAATTCTTGACTTTTGCGTTTGATCGCATGAGCGATGTCATTACAATGAATCAATCCTTTCAGGAAGAAAATGTAGACAAGGAAAACTATTTCAAATCTGCCATAGGTATAACGCTATCAGACGCTAAACCAGAACTTATTGTGTTGAGTTTAGATCCTATGCAAGCCAATTATCTAAAGTCTCAACCTATCCATCATTCCCAACAAATCCTACAAGAATCAAAGCAGGAATTTCGGGTTCAATTGGAGCTTGTCGTCAATTATGAACTTATTGCTTTGCTGCTGAGTATGGGCGAAAAAGTCAAGGTTATCAAGCCTATATCCCTAGCACAAACTATACAACAAACCGCAACGCATGTTGCAAATAAATATTCGACCAAATAAATCAAATACATTCATAAATTTACACCTTAAAATACAAACCATGAATCAAAAATTAGTCGATAGGATAGGTTCTGAACTCAGCGAAATCAGAGAAGCAGGTCTTTTCAAACAAGAACGAATTATAGCAAGTGAGCAATCCTCTCATATTATTGCCAATGGCAAAGAGGTACTCAACTTTTGTGCAAATAATTACTTAGGTCTTTCCTCGCATCCCAAAACAATTGAAGCTGCTCATGCAGCCATCGAAAAACGTGGTTACGGATTAAGCAGCGTACGTTTTATTTGTGGTACACAGGATATTCATAAAGAATTAGAAGCTAAAATATCTCAATTTTTAGGCACTGAAGATACCATATTGTATTGTGCTGCTTTTGACGCCAATGGTGGTTTGTTCGAACCTTTATTAAATGAGCAAGATGCCATTATTTCTGACGAGTTAAACCATGCATCTATAATAGATGGGGTACGTTTGTGCAAAGCAGAACGTCATCGCTACAAACACAATGATATGGCTGAGTTGGAAGAAAAACTCATTGCTACGCAGCATTGTCGTAGTCGTATGATAGCAACCGATAGTGTATTTAGTATGGATGGCACCGTTGCTCAATTGGATAAAATAGTTGAATTGGCGGAAAAGTATGATGCAATCCTGATGATAGATGAATGTCACTCAAGTGGTTTTATGGGTAAAACAGGCCGTGGAGTGCATGAACATTGTAACGTAATGGGCAAAGTAGATATTATTACAGGTACTTTAGGTAAAGCACTTGGCGGTGCAAACGGTGGATTTACTTCAGGTCGTAAAGAGATTATAGATATGCTTCGCCAAAAAAGCCGACCTTATTTATTCTCAAACACTTTGGCGCCAAGCATAGTGGGTGCTTCTATTGCCATATTAGATATGTTGAGCGAAACAACTGAATTGCGCGATAAATTGGAGTCAAACACGGCATATTTCCGTACAAAAATTACAGAAGCAGGTTTTGATATCAAACCTGGTATACATCCTATAGTTCCTATCATGTTATACGATGCCGTTTTAGCTCAAAAAATGGCAGCTCGTATGCTTGAAGAAGGAATCTATGTAGTTGGGTTCTTTTTCCCAGTAGTAGCTAAAGGAAACGCACGTATACGTGTTCAAATTAGTGCTGGACATTCAATAGAAGACATTGATAAAGCTATTGAAGCATTTACCAAAGTTGGAAAAGAATTGGGTGTGATTTAGACTAAATCATATTTTTTTAGTCTAAAATAGACAAGAATGTAATATTTAATAATAAAGCCCAGCAAAACTGGGCTTTATTTGTTTTCATAATAACAAAACGGAGGGAAAATCGCACTATGGGGGAATGTGCGTACATCAATGACGAACAAACTATTTATTTTGTGAGTAAGAATTATAAATTATTTTTAAATTATATGTTTTTCCTTCTTCATCAATAATTTGAAGAATATAAAGTCCACTGTTTTGCTTTAAATAGTCAAGTGAATAATGATTATTCATTACATTATATTGAATTGTTTTACTATAAAGTTTTCGGCCATTTAAATCGAATATTTGATGTTGGATTCGTTGACTTTTCGGCAAAAAGCAATCTATTTCAAAGCCCAAAGCATTTGAACGAATCACAAATGGTGAGAATGACTGATTAACCTGATCAAGTCCAGTTTGTTGCATGTATGGATACCACTGCGATGTACCAAATCTGTAAAGTTGATTCGGAAAATTAAATGACAAAGAAGTATTAAAACGTTCGTTGGAAACAAATCCGCCATTTGTATCTATAAAGCAGACGCCTTCGATTTGCCCAAGGGTAAGTGCATTGCCAAGGTCTATTTGTCGTTTGTTTCCTTTGGCAAAACACTCATCGGAATTTGGAAAATCATAACAATACCAAAACGCACACTCAGCTGGAAATGTAACTTTATAACCAATCAGCATCAACTGTGCATTTTTTGCAAAATCTGCACCTGTAATTAAAAAGCCATTGGTAGTTAAACTATCTAAACGAATTGCTGTATATGAACCTGCAGTATTTGGTATGGTATAATGTACAGAAGAAATCCCTGTCCAATTTTTGGTAAACAAATGTAGTTTCTGATTCTGAAATGCTATAGCCTCACAATCAAATGGCGTATTTGAGTTTGCTGTAAAAGTTGTTTGATCAGGATAGGCAAAATGTATGGCTTCAATGACTGAATCCGGAATAATACATAGTAATCCTTTATCACTGCAGCCTTTGGAAATTTGTACACGACCAAATCAGTACGAGTGCCTAAGTTGTTTCCAACATCCGCTATATAAAAATGTAACGAATCCTGAGTGATATCGTGCCCAATATTATGGTTTTTGTGATAAGTCCATGAGTAGTGTCAATTTCGTAAAGATGGTTTGGTGTTCCACTATCGTTGTGAACATAAAGTTTGCCCTGCCAATAGACCATACCACTAATTTCATTTAATAAACTATGTAATGAATCTCTCCATTGAAGGGAATAATTCGTAGGATTGTATAAGCAAGAACCATCGTTTTGGCTTGCTGCAATGTTGAAGTTTTGAGCTTGTGGGTCTGTACATCCAAACTGAGCATACGATGAAAATACCAATACACTGCACAATAAACTTGGTATAAATTTCATGCATTAAAAGTAGCAAATAATTGCTTGAAATCTATGTATAGGAATTCAAAATCAATTGGAATGCAAAGTATTGATTAAGCCTGATGAATCGTCAGGGCTTAAAAGGTACTTGGTTCCTTTTGTAGTTTCTACTAACACATAGTTGTTTCGTTGCGTCACAAACCACCTCATTTTACCTATTTTACCCGATGAATACCAGCCCGTATATCCAAATACACCGCCATTACCAGCCATTCGCCATGCAAATCCAAGATCTTCTGGAGTCAAAGGACTTACTTTTTCGATTGTGTTCCTAGGTATTGAAAATTTTCCTATTCTCCGTACGATTTGAAGTGAATTATCATCTACTTCGTAACCAAGTGGTTGATAAAAATAACATAAATAGACAATGGCGAGTAAAAATACGGATGGAAATAAAACAACAAGTGCGAAAGATTCTACTCTTACAAACAATGAGATCAAGACAATGGCTACGATAAAAACAACCATAACTATGGGTGTCAACTTGGCAACTTTATCTAAAGAAGCTTTAAACATATAGGTGGTTTGACGTTAAACTGCGAAACTTTCACCACAGCCACAGCTGCGGCTAGCGTTTGGATTCACAAAGTTAAAACCTTTACCATTCAACCCGTCACTGAAATCTAATTCAGTGTTGACTAAGTACAAAAAACTCTTTAGGTCGGTAACAATTTTGACACCTTTGTCTTCAAATACTTGATCCATAGGTTTAACTTCATTGTCGAAATCGAGTTTGTAGCTTAAACCACTACAACCTCCGCCTACTACACTTACGCGCACAAAGTACGAATCGTCAACTTGTGCATCCTGCATCAATTGGCTGACTTTTGATTTTGCTTTGTCACTGATGTAAATGCTATTTTCTAATGCTGTTTCCATAAAGGATAATTTCTACTGCAAATTTACAGCGGTTTTAAATTATTTATCAAAGAAGGTATTGAGTTTAGCAATGCCTTCACTACGGAGTATTAATGAACTATTTTTTCTTCTAATTCTAAAGCAGCTAAGCCATTTTTAACACGATAGTCGTTTATAGCAGCTTTAATTGCATCTTCAGCCAATACTGAGCAATGGATTTTTACTGGAGGTAAATTTAATTCTTCTACAATATCCATATTGTCTATTTTAACTGCGTCGTCAATACTTTTACCTTTGAGCCATTCTGTAGCTACGCTAGAAGAAGCGATAGCAGAACCGCATCCAAAAGTTTTGAATTTTGCGTCTTTGATCAAGCCAGTTGCATCGTCTACTTCAATTTGAAGACGCATCACATCACCACACTCTGGTGCGCCAACTAAACCTGTACCAACATTGTTTTTACTTTTATCGAGCGTACCTACATTCTGTGGGTTATTATAATGTTCTATTACCTTATCTGAATATGCCATGATTTTATAGTTTGCTACAAAAATAGGCTAAAAATAGAGTTTAACCCAAAAATGAAACCGAACTTTTAATATACATTAGTTATAGCCTATATGACAAAGGCTACATTTCGTTAAAACTTCCCTAAACCAATACAGACTGTAACTTGAACCACTATTTTTGCTTTTGTATGATGCGATTTCAGCATATTGAGTATTTATGGTTCCTAGTTGCTATTATTCTAGTTGCTGTGGTTTATAGTTTATTTGTTATTTCTAGACGAAAAAAAATAAAACTACTAGGTGATGAACTGCTTGTTCACAAACGATTGCTTGGGTATAGCGAACAACGAGGATGGATACGTTTTGGACTTGTGGCTACAGCTCTGTTTGCAGGCATATTGGGCTTGGCTAATCTGCAAGCAGGGAGCAAATCTGAAACTATAGAGCGTAAAGGTATCGATGTTATGATTGCCCTAGATGTGAGTAAAAGTATGTGGGCAAAAGACGCATCTCCGAACCGACTTGAAAAATCAAAACAATTGGTTTCTAAACTCCTTGATAAATTGGGCAATGATCGTGTTGGTCTCATCTTATTTGCAGGTAAGGCATACTTGTCAGTTCCTTTGACGACAGATTTTTCAGCATTGAAAATGAACTTAGCCACAGCCTCGCCAGATATGGTTCCAACGCAAGGAACAGTTATAGGAGAAGCTTTGAGTATGGCAAGGCAAAGTTTCAATACCAAAGAAACAAAATACAAAAGCATAGTGTTGATTAGCGACGGCGAAGACCATGATGAAGAGGCCATAAATGAAGTTGAAAAAGCAGTCGAAGAAGGTGTAATGATCAATACAATTGGCATAGGTTCTCCTGAAGGTTCACAAATCATAGATGAAGAAACAGGACAGCCAAAAACCGACGAGGATGGCAAAGAGGTTATTTCAAAACTGAATGAAGAAGAACTAAGCGCTATAGCAACAAAAGGACAAGGTATATACCAACGCCTAAACAATACAGAGGCAGTTGCCGATGCTATTTCAAAACAAATCAATACTGCAGAACAACGGAATTTTGGTGATACAATTTTCACAGATTACAATAGTTATTTTCAATATTTTTTAGGTGTAAGTTTGTTCTTGATTTTACTAGAGTATTTTATTCCAGAATTTAAAAAAGTAGCCACTGTATGAGAATAATTTGTCTACTTGTTTGTACATTTTCGAGTTTTTTGACCTTTGGCCAACAAGCCAATATGGAGATGTTTGCAGGTAATAAATTGTATGAAAAAGGTCAATACAAAGAAGCAGCAGCAGCTTATCAAAAGGCCTTTGAAACAAAGACAAATAGAGAAGCGCAATACAATTTAGGTAATGCATTGTACCAACAAAAAGATTTTGAACAAGCAACAAAAAAATTTGAGGAAGTCGCTCGAAATACAAAAGACACCAAATTGAAATCAAGTTCGAATCATAATATCGGGAACACATTTTTAGAACAAAAAAAATGGAATGAAGCAATTCAATATTTTAAACAATCGCTCAAACAAAATCCCAATGCGCAAGACACTAAATACAACCTAGCTTATGCGCAAGCAATGAAAAAGAAACAAGAACAAGATCAGCAAAAACAACAAAACAAGGATCAAAAAGATCAGAATAAAGACCAAAATAAAGATCAGCAAAAAGACCAAAACAAGGACAATAAAGATCAAGAAAAAGATAATAAAGACCAACAGAATGATCCAAAAAAAGATGAACAAAAAGGCGAAAAGGAACGGCCCCAACCCCAACCCAGCAAACTAAGCAAAGAACAAGCTGAACAAATACTTAATGCCCTAAATCAAGAAGAAAAGAAACTAAAAGAAAAAAAAGATAAAGGCAAAGGAACACCCATCAAGCTTCAGAAGGATTGGTAAATGAATTAATTTCATCTATTGACACTTAGGGTAAATGAAGTTAACTTTTGTAAATTATCCATTTCGAATCATACTTTTGTACCATGCAACGACTCAAAACACGTGAAGTAAAAATTGGCAATTTAATTATTGGTGGTAACAATCCAGTTCGTATTCAAACTATGACTACGACAGATACAATGGATACCGAAGCTACAGTAAACCAAACCATTCGTTGTATAGAATTTGGTGCAGAGCTTGTGCGCATAACTGCACCTTCCAAAAAAGAAGCCGAAAACTTGCAGGTCATCAAAGATGAACTTAACCGAAGAGGATATCATACTCCATTGGTTGCTGATATTCATTTCACACCTAATGCTGCAGAAATAGCTGCTCGCATTGTTGAAAAAGTACGAGTCAATCCAGGCAATTATGTCGACAAGAAAAAATTTGAACAAATAGAATATACCGATCAAGAATATCAAGAAGAAATCGATCGAATCAGAGAACGATTCACGCCCTTGGTATTGATATGTAAAGAACATGGAACTGCTATGCGCATCGGTACCAACCATGGTTCGCTTAGTGACCGTATTATGAGTCGCTATGGCGATACTGCCATAGGTATGGTTGAAAGTGCCATGGAATTTTTGCGTATTGCGCGCGACAACGATTACCACCAAATCGTGTTAAGTATGAAAAGTAGTAACCCACAAGTTATGATAGAAGCTTATCGCTTGTTGGTCCAACATATGCAAACCGAGTTTGGCGAATGCTATCCGCTGCACTTGGGCGTAACCGAAGCTGGTGATGGCGAAGATGGACGTATTAAATCAGCTATAGGTATTGGTACTTTATTGAGCGAAGGCATAGGCGATACGATTCGTGTTTCGCTCACCGAAGAACCTGAATATGAATTGCCAGTTTGTAGAAATATCATTGAACAATGTGTACTCGATCAACAGGTTCAACAAAATAGCTCGATACAAACTATAGCACCTCGACCAAACCAAACGAAACTACACCCAATACTTAAATCAAATTATATTGTTGTAGCAGATACCTCCAAAATACCTGAGTTAACTCCTCAAGATTTCAAATCATTTGGGTATACATACAATAGTGACGATGATAAATGGCATATCAGCGATCAGGCTGCAGATTTTGTTTTTTGCAACGAAGTGCCACGGTTTGCATTACCAGGCACTTTGGGTGTTCTAACCTACTACAATCAATGGTTGCCGTATTGTGCCAATTCACATTGCTATCCTTTGTTTGATATATTGCAATACATCGAACAAGGCCAATATGTGCATCACGATACATTAAACTTTGTAATGCTCGATGCGAGTCCTACCGCTTATCCAGATCTTGTCAAACAAGAAATACTAACTCAACTCAAACTAGATAAAACAGCAGTAATTTGTTTGAGTAGCTCGCGCAAAACAGCTGTAGATGATATGCGGAAACTATGTTACGAACTGTTAGAATACGGCATAGACAATCCTGTAACAATCATCACTGATCACAACAGCGAAAGCTTGGATAAAGCCTTGGTACATTATGCCGTAGAGGCAGGTTCTTTATTGTTGGAAAATTTGATACATGGGGTATGTTTTGGTTTTCAGTTTGGTGTTAAAAACAAATCGCACGAAACATTAATTGAAGAAATTGCACGACTCAATTCAATAGCTTTTGGCGTACTTCAAGCAACACGTAAACGCATATCTAAAACAGAATATATTTCCTGTCCAAGTTGTGGTCGCACATTGTTTGACCTACAAGAAACTACCGCCAAAATACGCGCTGTTACCAACCATTTAAAAGGAGTCAAAATAGCCATCATGGGATGCATCGTAAATGGTCCTGGCGAAATGGCCGATGCTGATTTTGGATACGTAGGTAGTGGTGTAGGTAAAATCACATTGTACAAAAACAAAGAAGTTGTAAAGCGAAATATTGATAGTGAAGTAGCAGTAGAAGAACTTATTAATTTGCTGAAAGAAAATGGAGCTTGGGTGGATGTAAACTAATGATAGTTTATGATTAATGATTCAATTTTTACAGATGAAGACTTGGAATATCAATTGCCGAGTAAAAAATTTATATTATTTGCCATTGCTAGAATTTTATGGCTTTGTTTAATTCTATACAGACTATATTCTTCAATAAACAAAATTATTACAATGGATTACGAGAGCACCTTTGAATTTATTGGTGCACTTGTAGGTTTGATACTCGTGCTTCTTTTACTTTATTTTTTATTAGCGTACAATTTAAGACAAATAAAATACGAATTGAAATCATCTGTCAGGGGGTTTTCAAACACAAAATATCGGATTTTTTCAATTGTAATTTTTAGCCTCATGTCCTTAAGTTCAGTTTATACAATTATTTCATATTTTAGTATGATATCATTTACTTTAAAATGGTTACAGCAATTTATGTTATTTATTTTACCCCTCAACATTGTTCTTTTTGATATTTGGTATTACAGAAAAAATAAAACTAAAAATTCGTTTGTTAAGGAGTTGTAGAAGAACTCATTAACTTGCTGAAAGATAATGGAGCTTGTGTGGATGTAAACTAATGATAGTTTATGATTCAATTTTTAAAGAGGAGGACTAGGAATATTAGCCACTGAGTATAAATTTTACAGCATATGAAAATATGGATTGTTGATAGTATGAATAAGTCATATTAGGATGCATTTTAAGCAAAGCGATGATTTAGGCATTCTTCTTAATAATTATTTGGATCGATACTATTATATTGCTACCAAATTAAAGATTCTATATTTTAAACTTATTTTTTACCTCCCATCAAAATTTAACAATTTTCAATTCATCACTTTATTACATTTACATTACAAAATACAAAAACATGAAAAAACTCATTCTTTCTTTATTAGCTATTGCCTCTTTTTCTCTTTCTTTTGCTCAAAATGCTGAGGAAATTGTCAACAAACACATTGAAGCTATTGGCGGTGCCGATAATTGGAAAAAAATAAATTCGCTTGTGATGGAAGCATCCATAAAAGCACAAGGAGCAGAAATTAAATTAACCAGAACACATTTACATAATAAAGCAATGCGTATGGATATTGCAGTAATGGGAATGAATGGATATAGTATCATTACTCAAAAAGAAGGGTGGAATTTTATGCCATTTCAAGGTCAAACTAAATATGAAGCTATGACGCCTGATGATGTCAAATCTTCTCAAGATGAATTGTCGATTTTAGACGAATTTATTACATATAAAGATCTTGGAAAGAAGCTAGAATATTTAGGTAAAGATGACTTGGAAGGAACAGAATGTTTCAAATTGAAGTTGACAGATAAAGAAGGTGAAGAAATTACTTATTGGCTTGATCCTACAAACTATTATACCCTGAAGCAATCTCAAAAAGTGAAAGCCAATGGTAAAGAAATGGAAAGTGTAACGACGTTCAGTAATTACAAAAAAATTGAGGAAGGTATAGTGTATGCTTTTTCATTAGGCGGTGATTGGGGCGATACTGAAATTAATAAAATTACAATCAATCCAAAAATTGATGAATCAATTTTTAAACCTACGAATTAATCTATTTATCAAAAAAATCAATAGGTCTGTTCAGTCAGACCTTTTTTTATACCTAAAAAAATATTTAACTATGAAAAAACTCTTATCGTTAGTCGTTTTAGCAATTAGTTCAATGAATATATTTGCACAAACACCTGTCAATTCAGGTATGTTTGGTATGTTTGAAGCACGTGCAATGGGTCCTGGTACTATGAGTGGACGAATTAGTTCCATCGTAGGTACTACATCAGATCAAAACATTCTTTATGTTGGTACAGCAGGAGGTGGAGTTTGGAAATCTACCAATGCAGGTAGTTCATACAAACCCATTTTTGATAAATATTGTCAATCCATCGGAGCAATTGCTATCAGTCCTAAATCGCCCAATACAGTCTACGTTGGAACTGGTGAAAGTAATATGCGTAACTCCGTTTCTATTGGTGTCGGTATGTATAAATCAACGGATGCTGGCGACAATTGGAAAAAGATTGGATTAGATAGTACAGAGCATATTTCCAAAATAATTGTACATCCTAGCAATGATCAAATCATTTATGTTGCTGTACCAGGTCCATTGTGGAGCGATAGCAAACATAGAGGCTTATATAAATCAACTAATGGCGGTGAAAGCTGGGAAAAAATATTGTACAAAAATGAACAAACAGGTTGTGCTGATATTTTAATTGATCCCAAAAATCCAAACACGTTGTTTGCATCAATGTGGCAGTTTCGTCGTCAGCCTTATAGTTTCAATTCCGGTGGAGAAGGAAGTGGATTATTTAAAAGCACAGATGGTGGGGCCACTTGGAAAGAAATCACCAACGGATTACCACCAAAACCATTTGGACGAATAGCCATGGCATTGGCACCAAGTGATCCAACAAAAATGGTTGCTATTGTAGAAAGTAAAAATACGGGCCTCTACATTTCAGAAGATGGTGGTAATACTTGGAAAAATCAAAGTGCTACAATGAATGTATGTGCTAGACCATTTTACTTTAGTACAATAGAAATAGATCCACTCGATCCCAAACGTGTCTATAGACCAGCATTCGAGTTTGCTTATTCTACCGATGGTGGATATTCATTTTCAAATGCTTCAGGCGAAGGTGGATGGGTTCATAGCGATATGCATGCCTTATGGATAAATCCAAGTAATACCAATGTATTATTTCTAGGAACTGATGGAGGTGTTTATCGTAGTTTAGATAAAGGTGCTACATGGAGTTTTTGTCATAATTTACCAGTAGGTCAATTCTATCATGTATCGTACGATATGCAAGAACCATATAATGTCTATGGCGGCTTACAAGACAATGGAAGTTGGAAAGCACCAAGTGCTGCACCTGGAGGTATTGGCAATGCACATTGGTGGCGTGTAGGTGGTGGCGATGGCTTTTGGACACAACCCGATATAGATGGGAAAACAGTGTACGTTGAATACCAAGGAGGTAATATGCAACGAGTCAATTTAACTTCAATGAAGAGCGAAGAAATACAACCTAAGCAAACCAAGGGTGAAGACAAGCTTCGTTGGAACTGGAACACGCCTATAGTATTGGGCAGTCACAATCCTAAAAACTTATATGTAGGTTCACAATACGTATACAAGTCTACCAATCAAGGCAGAGATTGGGTTCGCATTTCGGGCGACTTAACAACCAATAATAAAGAAAAGCAAAAACAAGAAGAAAGTGGTGGATTAAGCGCCGATAATACGAGTGCCGAAAATCATTGTACCATATTTACTATTGCCGAATCGCCTTTGGATGAGCAACTAGTATGGGTTGGCACAGATGATGGTAATATTCAATATACAATGGACGCTGGTAAAACATGGAAAAATGTTTCTGGGAATTATGCCAAAAGTGGAATACCGGAAGGTACTTGGGTAAGTAGTATTGAACCATCACATTTTGATAAGAATACAGTCTATGCAACATTTGAAAACCATATGTATGGCGATCATCAAACCTATTTAGGCAAATCGACTGATATGGGTGCTACCTGGACTCGTATTCAACATGCTGAATTTACAGGATTTGCTCACAAAGTATGTGAAGACTTAATCAATAAAAATTTATTGTTTTTAGGAACTGAAATGGGATTATTCTCAACATTAGATAGGGGTAAAAATTGGTTTAGAATGAAGAACAATATTCCAGAATATGCACTAGTTCGTGACATTAAAATTCACCCTAAAACACATGATTTAATTTTAGGCACTCATGGTAGGGGTATTTACATCGTGGATGATATCAGAGCTATGCGAAATCTAACGTCAGAAATTTGGGACCAAGATGTATACCTATTCCCTACACCAGATATCACATTGAACAATGGTAAAATGGGCTGGGGAGGCCCTGATGTTTCAGGTGGTTGGTATGCAGGTAATCCTCCAGAAATACCTAGTATCAATTACTATTTAAAAGAAAGACTAAGTACCGGAAAAGTAGAGTTAGAAATTTATGATGCCAATAATAAGTTGTTACAAACATTGCCTGGAAGTAAACGAAAAGGTATCAATAAAGTATTTTGGAACTTACGAGGTACACCACCGCGTGTAGCAGATGGAAGTGTAAAAATGGAAGGTGCTGGATTTACCGCACCAATGGTATTACCTGGTACCTATACAGTTAAATTAAAAATAAAAGATAAAGAATACACTTCGAAAATAAATTGTGTACACGATAAAGACAATAAAGATTTAAATGAATCAGATAGAAGCCTTGTATATAATAAAGCTATGCAAATTCAATCTTTATTTGGAAAAATAAATGATGATGTAGATACAATTCGTTTTTACCAAACTAAACTAAAAGCTGATTCAACCAACAAAAACAATAAAGCAATGAATGCAGAATTGGAAAAATTAAAAGCTGAATTAATGGCTACCAAACAAACTTCCATATTTGCTGATGAAGAAAAATTACGAGAAAAAGTCTCTAAAATTTACAGTGTATTTTGTGTCATGGAGGCAAAACCGAATGAAATACAATTAAAATCAATTGAAGCATTAGAAGAAGAATATGCAGAACAAGCAAAAAAATTAAAACAAGTTATGGATAAATTCAAGCCCAAAATTAATTTATAAATTGGGCTAATAAATTTCGAAGGCTATCATATTTAAATGATAGCCTTTTTTTATTTTCTTCAGTGGTATAAAAAGTTTTACTGAAATTCAGAATACAAATTAAGGACTCTACAATACTTCAATTTGATTTGCCAATAAATCATCTAAGGTTTCGCGTCGACGAATCAAGTGGGTTTGACCCTTTGCAAACAATACCTCTGCTGGTCTGGTACGAGAATTGAAGCTTGATGCCATTTCAAAACCATAAGCCCCTGCATTTTTAAAAAGAAGGTAATCACCTTCGCGAATTTCGTTTAATACACGATCCCAACAGAAAGTATCCGTTTCGCACAAATTGCCAACGACAGTATAAATGCGTTCTACGCCCTCAGGGTTTGATATGTTTTCGATATGATGATACGAATCATAAAACATAGGTCGTATAAGATGATTGAAGCCTGTATCTACGCCTGCAAATACAGTCGCTGGAGTTTGTTTTACAGTATTGACTTTTGTAATAAAATAGCCACTTTCGCTCACTAAATATTTTCCAGGCTCGAACCATATTTCCAATGCCTTACCTGTTTCTTGGTTAAAAGCCGACAAGGCTTCATGCATTTTTTGTCCAAGTAAATTGACGTCAGTTGCTTTCTCGTTAGGTGCGTAAGGTACTTTAAATCCGCTTCCCAAATCGAGGTATTTGATGTTTGGAAAATGCGATGCTAAACCTAGCATAATGTCTAGTCCTTCCAAAAACACATTGACATCTTTAATTTCGCTGCCGGTATGCATGTGCAAACCTTCTACATTCAGATTTGTTGTTTTGACAATACGTTCAATATGTCTCAATTGATGTATCGAAATACCAAATTTGCTATCGATATGTCCTGTCGATATTTTTAAATTCCCACCCGCCATGATATGTGGATTTAATCGAACCATTATGGGGTATGAATCGCCATAGGTATTGCCAAATTGTTCTAAAATAGAAATGTTATCGATGTTGATATGCACACCCAAATTTTTTGCTTGTTCTATTTCTGAAAAATGAACACAGTTGGGAGTATATAATATTTGCTGTGGCGCAAAGCCTGCTTTGATTCCAAGCTGCACTTCGTTGATAGATACGGTATCCAAACCAGCACCAAGTTGTTGTATGATCTTTAGAATGTTGATATTGGATAAAGCCTTGCAGGCATAAAAAAAACGCGTCGGGGTTTGTTGGAATGCATCTGTCAGTTTCTTATACTGCAATTCAATCTTTTCTTGTTCGTAAACATAAACTGGTGTGCCAAATGTTTGAGCAGTTTCTATCAATTGTTCTTGTGTCATCATATGGCTGCAAATATAGTTTTTGTGGGTCGAGTAATATGCAATTTTCAGATAATTCTACAATGAATGATAAGTTGCAACTTAACAAGTATTGCTTATACTCTATCAATAATTGTGTAAGTTTGTCATGAAACAAAAAAAATATTAAATGAGCAATCACCCTTGGCACGATGTACCGTTTGGAGATGAAAATCCACAGACTGTGAATGCAATTATAGAAATTTCGAGAGGTAGCAGAGCAAAATATGAAGTGGATAAACAAACGGGTTTATTACGCTTAGATAGAGTTTTAAATACTGCCTTTTATTATCCAGTTAATTATGGGTTTATACCACAAACATATGCTGGCGATGGCGATCCATTGGATATATTGGTCTTATCGCAAATAGATTTTGAACCATTAAGTATTGTCAGAGCGCAAGTCATTGGTGTCATGCGTATGATAGACAAAGGCGAAGATGATAAAATAATAGCAGTGTGCGCCGACGATATGAGTGTAAACCATATTCACAATATGGATGAATTGCCACCTCATTTCATTCATGAGTTAAAACATTTCTTTTTACGATACAAAGAATTAGAACATCAATCATATGTGGTTATCGATGAGTTTATGCCTAAGGAAAAAGCACTTGAAATTATCAAAGATGCTGTTTTGTTGTATCAAAAAGATATTGTGCCTATACTTTAGTATGCTATCCTTGGTATTGCTCAATCGTCTCAAATAGGTTTTGTGGATTACAGCCCATTATTGAAATATATTACTATTATCAATTTATAATTCTATATACAAAAAACTGAATTACATTTGCTTTATTAACAACGTTGAATATGAAGAAAATAATTGTTGCGGTATTACCAGCTTTTTTATTTCTAGCGTGTGAGCAAAAAGATAACAAGGGAACCATAAAGGGAACCATAACTAAAATGGGCACTGGAGAGATTTATTTAATTAAATCGGGCGATGAGCAGAAAATAGATACCATCAAAGTAGTCAATGATGCTTTTACTTATACAACCTCGCTCGAAGAGCCAACAGTTTATATGGCTAATTTTGGACCAGAACAACAACCTGGTTTTTTTATACTTGAAAATGGCACGACTACCCTCAATTACGAAATGGGTAATTTGAAAAGCTTAACAGTAAAAGGTGGCGCTGAACAAGAAGTTTATAATTCGTTTTTGAATGCCTGTAGACCTACATTCCAACAAATGGATTCGCTAGGTCAAATAGCAATGGCCAACGAAGATAATACTGCTTTGCTTCAGGAATTACAACAAGTGTTTTATACCTTGGATAATTCGCTCAAAGCGCAACAATTGGATTTTATCAATAAACACAAATCCAATATTGGTACTGCATTTATTGCTGTGAATTATTTAAATGAAAAAATGGATAAAACATATACTGAAGTAGATAATTTATACCAATCCTTGGACGAAAAGGTGAAAAAATCATACTACGGTAAAAAATTGGTAGAGATGGCCAATCAAATGAAGGGTACATCAATAGGACAACCAGCACCAGCTTTTACTTTGAATGATGTGAATGGTAAACCAGTTGATTTAGCTTCTTTTAAAGGTAAAATTACATTAATTGATTTTTGGGCAAGTTGGTGTGGACCATGTCGTGGCGAAAATCCGAATGTAGTAGCAGCTCACAACAAGTATAAAGCGAAAGGATTTGATATTTTGGGCGTATCTCTAGATGAAGATAAAGATAAATGGCTACAGGCAATTGAGAAAGATGGTTTGACATGGACGCAAGTGAGCGATTTGAAAGGATGGAGCTCAGCACCTGCAGCGTTGTATGGTGTGCAATCAATCCCTTCTAATTTCTTAATTGATCAAAATGGGGTCATTTTAGCAAAAGACTTGAGAGGCGAAGCATTGGATAAAAAACTCAGTGAATTATTTCAATAAATCTTAATTGGAAATCAATAACCATATTCCACTAAACTATTTAATTATTACAAACGTCTAAGGACTATTATAATATTTGTACGAATGAAAAAAAACAGCATACTCTCCATAGCTTTACTCTTAAGTTCTATAACTCTTCAGGCTGGTCCAAAAGGAAAATGTACAATCAATGGTACCGTTTCCGATTTACAAAATGGTTCAGTTATGATTCGAAATCTGACTAAGCCTGTCAATGATACGATTCAAATTGTAAATGGTAAATTTAAGTATGTGGCTGAAATTGATGAAGTATTTCCCTATTTGCTGACAGATGAAGCGAACAAGTATCAATTATTTTTTGCAGAGCCAAATTCTACTATCAATATTACTTTGAAGCGTAAGGATATGCAAGTCACATACTTGGATGGATCGCCATCGCACGAAGTTTTTCGAAAACTACTCGTAGCTCAGGAGCCCTTACAACAAACAGCAATGTTTCTTTCAAAAGAGTATAGTAAGCCTACCCCAAATACAGATAGCTTGAATGGTATAATGAATATTGTGAATGCAGAATTGAAAAAGAATTTTTTTACATTCCTGCAAGAACATAAATCAAGTGAAGTCGCAGCATTTGTAGTATATAGTTCTGTAACCAATGATAAAAGTTTGAATGTCAATACAGCAGATACGATGTTATCGATGCTTGAAGGCAAAGCCTTAACTAGTTTTTATGGTAAAGAACTCAATTCAATGTTGTCAAAATTGAAAGCAACTGAAGTCGGTTACATGGCTCCAGATTTTACTTTGCCAGATTCAACTGGTAAAAAGAATTTTACCTTATCCTCCTTTAAAGGTAAATATGTGTTGATTGATTTTTGGGCGAGTTGGTGTGGTCCTTGCAAACAAGAAATACCATACCTGAAACAAGCTTATACTAAGTTTCATGACAAAGGTTTTGAGATTATTAGCGTATCACTCGATGATAAAAAACCAAATTGGACCAATGCATTGAATCAATACCAAATGCCTTGGGTACATATTTCAGATGTGAAAGGATTCAATAGCAGGGTCAATGAATTGTATTATGTACCATCTATACCTAAAACATTATTGTTGGATAAGACAGGCAAAATAATTGCAAAAGATTTGAGAGGACCAGCATTGGATGCAAAACTAGCAGAGTTACTAAAATAAATCTGTTTTACTACATAACCACAAAAAACTTAAATTCGTTTTTGCCTCTTTGTACTATAATTGTAACCTCTCTGCCAGGTTCTGATTTTCGAATGGCTTGCATATAATCATCAAAATCAATGATTTTGAATGGACCAATTTTAGTAATTACGTCGCCGGATAACATGCCCGATTTACTTGCAAGTTTGTTTGGTATACAAGCACCAATTTGAATACCATTGTCGTTAAATGTAAAATTGGGAATGATACCTAAATCGGTTTTTAGTTTTTCCAAATCAGGCACAATATCATTTGTTTTGTTGAATATAGGCTTAGTTTGGCGGTCTGTTTCGGCTATAACTCTATATATGTAATTGATGATATCATATTCACCAGCATAATTAATTTTTGTAGCATCATCGCTCACTTTTAAATAATCATCGTGGTAACCTGTACTAAACTGCAACACTGGGATATTCTTGATGTAAAAATTAGTATAATCAGAATAACCATAACCAGAACTATCTATTTTTAAAGCTAAATTTTTGTTGTTGGTTTGAAGTATTCCGTTCCACAGAGGTGAGGTCCCTACACCACTTACAATCAATTCTTTGGTAATATTGTTGAAGCGACCTAACATGTTTAAATCTATCATTGCAGCAATAGTAGGGACAAGGAATTCATTTTGTTGTAAAAAGTTTTTTGAACCTTGCATGCCTTGTTGACTTCCTGAAAATGCAATGAAGACGTAATTGTAATTTTTTAAACCAGCTAATTTTATCATTTCAGCTAAAGATAGTAATCCGGCAACGCCGCTCGCATTGTCATCTGCTCCTTTGTAGTTATCGCCAAAATTTCCTAAGTGGTCATAATGGGCACTAATAACTATTGTAGACAGCGCTTTGTTGTCGATATGCCCTACAATGTTTTTGCCTGTAGAATTGGCTTCTTCAAATCCAAGTTTTGCATCTATAATTATCCAATCTTTTTTTAAATTAGCTTTAATATAATATTCATACGCTTTATTGTTCAGCACACATACTGGTTTATCAAGCATTTCAAATTGTTGTAAATTAAGTTGTGTCAAATCTTGTGAAGGATCTATATCATTAAAAAAAATTACAGATGAAGCACCACGTTGAATAAATGAACGTGCTTGTTCATGTAAGTATTTCTGTAGATTATTTTGCTCACTTACTTTTATATTCTTCATCGAAATAAGCCAGACGTTGTCTTGTTCATATACGTTTGGCAATGAAAATCCACTTAATGTAGAGCCAGTACCATATGGCATAACGATTACCTCACTACCGATTTTTAAATTCTGATCAAACAACTTAAAGTATGCACTAGAGCTCACACACATTCCTGTTTTTGTTGTAAACTCCCATTTATACTTCGATTTATAAGGGTTAATATTCATTGATTTAAATCGATTCTCAATGTATTCGGCTGCTAATAATTCACCTTTGCTTCCAGTCATTCGACCTTCTGTAACATCAGATGTGAGGTACTCAACATCTCGTTTGAGTTTGCCAATAGGTGATTGATCTATTTTTTCTTTATCTACTTTGCCAAAGCTTACAAATGGAAATACAAGAACCCAAATCAGACAAACTATTTTCATTATGCTATATTACGTATTTAAATTTGACAAATATAAATGAGTATTCATGAGTATTTCGAAAAAAAACAAGAAGAAAACATTGTATGTTCTATTTTTGTCAAAATTTTAATAAATGAAGAATACACCTTTTACCCAAATACACATAGCGTTGGGAGCTAAAATGGCAGAATTTGCAGGTTATAATATGCCTATTTCGTACACTGGAATCAACGATGAACATGCGGCTGTGAGAAACAGTATAGGCATATTTGATGTAAGCCATATGGGTGAGTTTATATTGAAGGGCGAAGGTGCTTTGGATTTAATTCAACGTGTGACCACAAACGATGCTTCTAAATTGACCGATGGAAAAGCACAATATTCTTGTTTGCCAAACAATGAAGGTGGTATTGTTGACGATTTGTTAGTATACTGTGTAGAAGCTAATAAAGTCTATATGCTTGTTGTAAATGCTTCCAATATTGAAAAAGATTGGAATTGGATTATGAAACATAATACTGCGAATGTAGAAATGCATAATATTTCTGATAAAACAGGATTGTTAGCAATACAAGGGCCAAATGCTATGAAAGCAATGCAAAAATTGACAGATATGGATTTGATCAATTTAAAATATTACACTTTCGTTAAAGGTTCTTTTGCAGGGATAGATAATGTGTTGGTGAGTGCTACGGGGTACACTGGTGCTGGTGGTGTTGAAATATACTACGAAGATGATGGTAGCAATGGCGAAATGCTTTGGAACAAAATTATGGAAGCAGGTGCCGAGTTTAACATTAAGCCTGCCGGATTAGGATGTCGCGATACACTTCGCCTTGAAATGGGCTTTTGCTTGTATGGAAACGATATCGATGATACCACGAGCCCTTTAGAAGCTGGTCTTGGTTGGATTACTAAATTTACAAAAGATTTTACAAACCGTGCAGCTATAGAAGCTCAAAAAACAAATGGTTTAAAAAACAAATTAGTTGGATTTGAAATGATAGATAAAGGTATTCCACGTCATCATTATAAATTAAAAACTGCTGAAGGTGTAGAAATAGGTCATGTAACAAGTGGTACACAAAGCCCTAGCTTAAGCAAAGCAATTGGTATGGGATATGTTACAGCAGAACATGCTGCCATAGGTACAGAAATTTGTGTAGAAGTACGTGAAAAATTGTTGAAAGCTAAAGTGGTGAAATTGCCATTTTACCAAGCACAATAAAAATAATTCAAAATAAATTTATTGCCGACTAAAATGGTCGGCAATTTTTTTTGCTTTAGCTGGACCAACGATAGAGGCAATCTCATTGACTTCAGCTTTTTTAATATTGGCTACTGACTTGAAATGCTTAAGCAGTTCGCGTGCTGTCAATGCAGCAATACCAGGAATTGTTTCAAGTTCATTCTTGATGATACCTTTGCTGCGCGTTTTGCG
>JBILCF010000074.1:0-12976 GCA_044353325.1 Chitinophagaceae bacterium
AACCAATTAAGTGGCTTATATTAAATACCTTTGCAACTTTAAAAATTGAAATTAGGTGGAAAATAAATTTTATAAAGCTTAATTTTTCATCAAACATAAAGTTTCCCTTTACAATCATGAATAGAATTACAGTATATCGAAAATTATTCGATGCTAACTCGACAACAGATTTAGCAACATTAAAAGTCAAATATCGAAATTTAATTAAAGAATGGCATCCTGACAAAATCGTTGACGACGAAGATAAAAAAATAGAAGCCGAACTTAAAAGTAAAAAAATCATAGAAGCCTATCACTTCTTGGTAGGCATATCTCCTGAAACACATGCAATAAACAAAGAGGAATACGAGAAAATTACCAACTCACTTTTTATTGATGATTTTGTTTATAAAGGTACTACTTTAAAAGTTACCTTTCAAGAAGGTGTAGTTTACGAATACTATGGTGTACCTAAAAGTGTATATACCAAAATGGTAAACACACCTACATTGGTAAGGTTTGCAAAGCGACATGTCTTTCATTCTTATGTTTTTAGAAACATAAGTAAATAAGCTTGCTTGATATAAAGTCATTTTTAGTTTAAAATAAGAAAGCTGTTCATTTACGAACAGCTTTTTTTATGATTAGAATTTTAACGCTATTGAACAGGAGTATATCTAGTATATGTTTTATTGCCCAATACCAATGTGTCGCCTTTCATTTGAATAGATTTAGTTTCGTTCATTTTTTTCTCCTCAGAAATCATAGTTAATTGATTTCCTTTGAGTTCCCATTTTCCTTCCCACATTGTAGCTTCGCCATCAGGTCCTTGTATATGTAGTCGACCATCTTTGAAGAAATCAAACATGATACTATCGGCAGTGGTTTGCCAACCATAGGTTCCTTCTTTGCTAAATAAAAAAGATTTTAGTTCTGCTTCGGACTGAATAGGTGCTTCCGTAGGTGTATTTTTAGCTTCTTCTGGCACTTTTATTTCTGTTGATGTTGGATCAGTTTCTTTGTCACTTTCTGTTTCATTGCAGCTGATAAACGATGTTGTTGCAAATAACATACTTGCTACAAATAGATGCTTAATCTTAATGTTTGTGTTCATAAGTTAGTTTTATTTGAGTACAAATATATTGAATGGGTTCAATATATTTTAATCTGTCCTTAGCCATCCTGTTATACTCATCCTGGTTTTATGATTAAGTAAGACTTCGTGTTCAATTTCATTGCATTTAAAAAAAATACTCTTTCCTTCAATAGGAGAAATGAGTTCTAATCCATCAATTGAATGTATACATAATTCGCCTCCATCACCTTCTTTCCAATTTTCATTTAGATAAAATATCATTGTATAAGCTCTACTATTATTGTGTTTAAATTGATCAAGATGCTTTTTATAAAAATTACCTTTTTTGTATACGGCAAAATGAAATTCATAGCTTGTGATACCGGTGTAACATGTTGTATTGAGAAACTGTACAAATGAATCAATATAATCTAAAAATAGGTTTTCAATATAGCTTTGATGTTGTCGGTCTAACCAATAAATTGTGTCATTTCTGAATTTAAGATCATGTACGACTTCGTCGCTTACTCCAGTTCCAGCTGCAACAAATTTATCTTCTTTTAATAGCACTCCTATATGTACTATTAATAATTTTGACAATCTTGCATCTATAAATTCTTGTGCAATTCCAATTTTGTTTAGCAAATACGAATCAATGAGGATGTCAAATTTTGATGGCATTTTGTGTATTTAAAATACTGGAAATACCAATACCGGTGCAATGTAGCGAATAATAAATGAAGTGTTTGAGTTTGATTATCCTTTGTTATTACTTAACAGATGGGATTTCCCCTTTTACAAAGTAATTGCCAGGATTTTTGATATAATAATTACCATCATTTTCTTCTCCTTTATAAAATCGAAATGACTGAGAAGGGCGATCATTGTAGTTTAAAGTAAGTTTTTCGGCTTCTAATGAATATACGCTTGATAATTGTTCTTCTTGTTCTATTTGGGTATTGTAGTCATTAAGTATAAAATGGCTATCCTCAAAAAACTGAATGTTTATAGTAGCTGCATGAGGAGTAAACCAGTATCCAATGAGTTCATCATATGTATCATTCTCAGTTTTTTCTTCTAAAGGTATAGTACTATTGGTAGATGTAATTAATGAATCGCTTTCTTTTTTAGGCAAGACTTTCGATGGGGTTGAAGTTGTTTTTTCACTATTACAGTTTATCCCCAAGATAGATATCGTTAAGAGAAATATGGATATTGTATTTAAACTCATTTGAATTATTTAAGCAAAAATAGGATTTTCTAAATTAGTAAAATGATAAGCTTCTAATTCTTCGATTTTCAAAATTAAACATTTAATATTCACTTAAAAGTGACATTTTAAATTGATTTTTAAAGATATGTTAACTATTTGGTAATACAAGGTGATGCTTGAAACCCTTGATAATATTGACTTTTGTTGACTTGGTAACATTTACGTAATATTAAAGTAACATAGGGATAATCTGAATTATGCGAGTGGCAATAACCACCTTTCTAACTTTGCAGAAATTAAAAATTGTACATGAAAAAGTTATTTTATGCCTTGTTTATTTTAATATTTTGCGCTTTGGGTGCAGATGCTGCAGGTCAAATATCGGGTAAAATTATAGATGAAAAAGGGGAAACTCTAATTGGGGCAAGTGTGGTTATAGAAGGGACAACGAACGGTGTCAAGACTGATTTAGATGGAAGATTTACAATACGTAATGTTGCCGATGGAAAATATAATTTAATGATTTCATACATTTCTTACGATAAAAAAACAATTACTGACGTAATAGTAAAAGGGGGACAAGCAGAATTTTTGACAATCACGATGCAAAAAACAGGAAAAGGTTTGAAAGAAGTTGTTGTCAAGTCACAAATGAAAAAAGAAAGTATCAATGCTTTGCAAATACAACAAAAGAATTTAACAACTATATCGGATGGAATTTCTGCTGAATTAATTAAAAAAACACCCGATCGCAATACGGGGGATGTGTTAAAGCGTGTAAGTGGCGTTAGTATTGCAGATAATAAATTTGCAGTTATTCGTGGATTAGCTGATCGATATAACTTAGCCATGTTGAATGGCGATATTTTACCAAGTTCTGAAGCTGATCGTAAAGCATTTTCTTTTGATATTTTTCCATCCAACTTGTTAGAGAATATTGTCATTGTTAAAGCTGCAACGCCTGATCGTCCAGGTGAATTCGCAGGTGGTATTATTGACTTGCGTACAAAAGATATTCCAACTGAAAATTTTCTAACCATTCAAATTGGAACTGGTATGAATACGATAAGTACATTTAAGCCATTTCAAGATAGTAAAAATGGCAAAACTGATTGGTTAGGTTATGACAAATCATCACGTGTCATTCCTACTGATTTTCCTTCAAAAGAAGTTTTGTCACAATCACTTTCTCAGTTTACATTGAATGATAGAATTGAAGCATCAAAAAAGTTTGAAAACACTTGGGGTGTAGAGCGTAAAAATTCTATGGCACCTTTTCGTAATTTACAAATTGCAGGTGGTTTGCTAAAAACATTTAAGCAACACAAAGAAATGAATTTCGGTGTGTTAGGTGCAGTTTCGTATAGTCGTAATTTTAGAACTATAGCAATTGAACGTAATGAAGTCAATGGTACTACAGAAGCATATAAATTCTATGATACAAGTCACAGAGACAATGTCTTGGTTGGGTCTATGTTGAATTTTGGATTTAAAATTAATAACAACAATAAAATCACTTTCAAAAATTCATTTACGATTAACTCAGACGATCAAACAGTTATACGTAGTGGTGATTTTATGGATAATGAATATTATGTCAAAGGAACTGCTTTGTGGTTTTCAAACAATCAGTTATTGTCTAATCAATTGAATTCAGAACACATCATTTCAAAACATAAAATAAAATTACAATTGGGTGTTGGTCGTAATTCTATCGCTCGTACTATTCCTGATTTGCGTCGTTCTATATATACACGCAATTATGATGCAATGGATAGTAACTATGTTGCAAACGTAACTACTTTCCCTAATCCATTCTTTATGGGACGTTTTTTCTCTAAAACTAAAGAGACAATCTACAGTGGAAATATTGATGTGACAATACCTTACAAATTATTCAACTCTAACCACTCGTTAAAAGCGGGTGCATATATGCAATCTAAAGAACGTAACTACGATGCGCGTGTATTGGCTTATGTAAAAGCAAAACAGGCTGGTTTTCAACAAGATTTATTAACGTTACCAATCGAAGAAATGTTTTCGCAAGAAAATATAAGTGCAACTGGATTTATCTTGAGTGATGCTTCAGTTCCACAAGATCAATATACTGCAAACTCTGATTTGAAAGCGTATTATATCATGAACGATAATTTGTTTGCAGAGAAATTCAGATTTGTTTATGGAGTTCGTATTGAAGATTTTAAACAAAATTTGATTACGGGTAATTTAGTACCTGGCGATTTGACAATTGATAAACAAAATACAGACATTTTACCTTCGTTAAATTTTACTTATTTAATGAACAAGAAAACAAATATTCGTGTATGTGCATCAAAAACTTTGTCTAGACCAGAGTTTAGAGAATTATCTCCAGCAGCATTTTTTGATTACAACTTGTCTGCAACATTTACAGGAAATACAAAATTAGAGCAAACTAGAATTCAGAATTATGATATTCGTTATGAATATTTTATGGGTAAAGGTGAAATGATTTCTGGTTCACTTTTCTTCAAACATTTTGATAATCCAATTGAAACTACTGTTCCTTTTGGTTTAACAACTACACAAAAAGTATTTAGTTATGTTAATGTGCCAACTGCTCAAAGTTATGGTATTGAATTAGAGTTTAGGAAATCACTTTCTTTTTTAACTAAGAATGAAAAATCACAATTAAACAATGTTGCATTCTTCGGAAATTTTGCATACATTAAATCAGAAGTAGAAGTGACTACAACATCGGCAGGTGGCGAAACCAGTGTTTACAAAAGACAAATGCAAGGACAGTCGCCATATATAATCAATGGAGGTGTGAGTTACAATCATCCAACTTCAAACATTTCATCTACTTTGGTCTTTAATCGAATAGGTGAGCGCATTTTTGCAGTAGGTAACGGTGAAATCCCAGAGATGTATGAGGCTCCACGAAATGTAGTAGATTTTAGCTTAAGTAAAAAGTTTTACAAAAAACTTGAAGTGAAGTTTACGATTTCTGACATCTTAAGTAATCCGCAAGTATTGTACTACAATATCGATGAAAAATTTGCAATAGTTAGAGACCAAAATCAATACAACAAAAACAAAGATTATAATGTAATTCGTTCTCGTTTAGGAACAAATTTCGGTTTATCAGTTTCATATCAGTTTTAATAATAAATATATTTCTAAAATATAAATGCGACTTTTTTGAAGTCGCATTTTTTTGTAAAAAAAATTTAGCAATGAGGAAAGAAATTCAATATGAATAAGATATTTAAAAACTTATAATTTTATAATTAGTACATTATTTTGATGAAGATATTACGTGTTTAATCTTCAGATATTCATGATGTTGTATCCTTTTAGGTAATGAATTTTTAGGTCGGTTTCGACTTTAAAAAACATAACATTCAGGTAATATAGGGGTAACATTGAAGTAATATAACAAAAGTAGTTTTGCAGAAAATAAGAAAAATATATGAAAAGAATTATTTCTACATTCGCAATTTTAGTAGCTGCTATTTCGAGCAGTATGGCTCAGGCACCTGTTAAGGTCGTGTCTGGAAATTTAGTTGGTACAGTTAACTGGAGTGCTGACACAATTTACAAATTAACTGGTAAAGTATATGTCAAAGCAGGCGGTACATTAAACATTGCTCCTGGTACAGTAATTAAAGGAGATAAAGCTGCTGCTGGTTCTGCGTTGATTATCACACGTGGTGCAAAAATTTATGCTATCGGAAACCCGACTCAACCAATCGTATTTACTTCAAGCGAAGCTCCTGGTAATAAAGCAATGGGAGATTGGGGTGGTCTTGTAATTTCAGGTAATGCTCGCATTAATGTACCAGGTGGTATTGGTACATTTGAAGGTGGTAACTTAGCGAATCCTGATGGGACTGTTTCAGATGGTCAATATGGCGGATTAAACGATTTGGATAACAGTGGTGAACTGAAATATGTTCGTATTGAATATGCCGGTTTTGCATATGCACCTAATAATGAGTTGAATTCATTAACAATGGGTGGTGTTGGTAGCGGAACTAAAATTTCTCACGTTCAATGTAGCTTCGGTTTAGATGACGCATTTGAGTGGTTTGGTGGTAATGTAGATGCAGATCATTTAATCGCATTCCGTGGTAACGACGACGATTTTGATACTGATTTTGGTTACAGTGGAAAAGTGCAATTTGGATTATGTTTGCGTGATACATTAGTTGCTGATGCTGTTTCAGGTGCTATGGCTTTTGAAAGTGATAATGATGGTGCTGGTTCTGCAAACGGACCTAAAACACAACCTATATTTTCAAACATGACATTGATCGGGCCACGTTACACACCAACTACGACTTACGATCCAAACTTCAGAAGAGGTGCGCATATCCGTCGTAATTCTCAAATGAGTTTGTTTAACTCTATCGTAATGGGATGGCCTACAGGTATTAAAATTGATGGTGATAGTTGCCAAAACAATGCTAACAATGGTTTGTTGAAAGTTAAAAATACAGTAATCTCTGCAGCAAATTTAAATTTGGATTCAGCTGCAACAACAACTGCTTGGGGTATTAGTGCTTGGTACGGAACTGCTGGTTGGGATAACATGATTTATGCTGCTAACACAGATGTAATGTTGACTAACCCATTCGATTACACAAATCCTAATTTTAGACCAAGTGCTGGATCTCCTGTGTTAACTGGTGCATCTTTTGCAGATCCTTTCTTAGCTTCTGGTTTTAGTACTGTAACATTCCGTGGTGCATTTGGTGCTGATGATTGGACAGTAGATTGGACTAATTTCAATCCAGATACCGCTAACTACAATTATGGTTATATCCCAGTTGGTTTAAACGAAGTCAACCTTACTAAATTGGATGTAAATGTATATCCTAATCCTGCGACTAACGATGCTTCAGTTTCTTTTACTGTGAAAGAAAATGCAACAATCAACTTTGAAGTTGTAGACTTAAACGGTAAAGTAATGTTTGCTCAAAAACAAAATGTAAACAAAGGATTCAATGCAATCCATTTCTCTACTGAAAACTTTGCAAATGGCTTCTACATCATTAAATTGAGTGGTGGTAATTATACTGCTGCTGAGAAGTTATCAGTTTTACGTTAATCTTTTCATTCTTTATATGCAATAAGAGGCTGCTGTAAAGCAGCCTTTTTTATTTTAAACATTTGTATATATCCAACAATGGAATTTATCTTATATTGTTATTTCGAGTCCAAATAAGTTTGTTATAAACCTCAATTGTCATAAGAAAAATCTATCAAGTTTATCGAATTGATGACATTACCCACCATATTTCTTCTGCGATTTCCAAACTACGCTCTGCATATTTGGCTGACTGCAAATCCGTGCCATCAAACGATTTTGGATCATCATATTTGATTGGAAATCGAGCTTCTGCACCAATAACTAAAGGGCAACCTTCATCTGCATTATTGCAAGTCATTATAGCACCAAAGTGGGTTTTAGGATTAAATTCATTGCTGTATACTTTTGAAAAACAAATCACAGCATGTTCGTTCGAAGCAAATTTTACAGCATATACTGGGTTGATGTTTTCTGAGAGTACTTGTATTTGAAACCCTTGATTAGTCAGCGTTTCTGCAACTTTTGGATACATTGCTGTAGCTTCAGTTCCACCAGAATAACAATAAATATTTCTTATATTAAAATGAAAAGCCAAGGTTTGTGCCCATATTTGCGACAAGTGACTTCTTCGCGAATTGTGTGTGCAAATAAAGTTGAGACGAATAGTTTCGTTATTGTTTTTTTTGGTTTGTATATAATTTATCAATGGTTTTAATACTTCTTTACGTTCTATAGAAATATTTTTTTCGTTGAAATTTGAGACGATATTTTTAATTTCTTGATACATAATTTTCACTTAAAGTTCATAATTTTTAATGCATAAAATTTATTTTGCAACAAAGTATTTTTCCTTTAAAAAATAACTGACTTTGACTAATAAAATTAATGCAGGTACTTCCACCAATGGACCTATAACACCTGCAAATGCTTGTCCACTATTGATACCAAATACACCTATTGCAACAGCAATTGCCAGTTCGAAATTATTCCCGCTAGCAGTAAACGACAAGGCTACAGCATCACGATAATTTGCACCAATTTTTTTACTCACAAAAAACATGAGAAAAAACATAATCGCAAAAAATATACTCAATGGCAAAGCGACACGCAAGACATCAAACGGCAATTCTACTATCATACCGCCTTTTAAACTAAACATAACAACGATAGTGAACAGCAATGCAACTAATGTAATTGGTGAAATTTTAGGAATAAATTTAGTATTAAACCAAACTTCCCCTTTTTGTTTGATAAGCATTGCACGGCTAATCATAGCAAGGATAAATGGAATACCTAAATACAAGAATACAGTTTCTAATATTTGCATAAATTCAATATCTATTGACAAAGCTTCTATGCCAAACAATGGCAACATAATTTCTAAATAGAAATATGCATACGCACTAAAGAACAATACTTGTAATACACTATTTATTCCAACAAGTCCCGCAGTCAGCTCGCGATTACCGCCAGCTAATTCGTTCCATACAATAACCATCGCTATACATGGTGCCAAGCCGATTATGATGAGTCCTGTCATGTAATCGGGATAATCTTTTAGAAATATTGTAGCTAAAGAAAACATTAAAAAAGGACCTACAATCCAAGTGATGAAAAATGAAGCGCTGAGTAGTTTAGGTTGATTAAACATCTGAGGTACTTTTTTAAAATCGACTTTAGTCAATGGCGGATACATCATCAGGATTAATCCTATGGCCAAAGGAATATTGATGGTACCGCTATTAAACGAATTTATAAATTCAGGTGTGTTTGGCAAGTAATATCCAAGAGCTACTCCGATAGCCATGGCAAGAAAAATCCATAGCGTTAAGTATCTATCTAAAAATTTTAATTTTGGTTGCATGTGTATTCAATTAAGAATGAAGAGTTACAAATTACGATATTGGGTTAATAAACTTAATTATTCGCAAATATACGAATAGAAATAATATTCGTAATATTGCGAACAATATTTTTATAATGTTATTATTTACAGTCCTCTTTCAATGCAACTTCGTCGAATAGATGCACAAATAAACCCTTTGCCTTTGCCCAATTTTCTTTATGTATACAATATTTTACAGTAGGAGGTGTAATATTACTTAGTATCAGTCCTGCATCTTTGAGTTCATTGAGATGTTGAGATAAGGTTGATTTTGCTATAGGCAATTCTTCAGCCATATCACCATGATAACAACAGGCTTGGGAACTCAACAATTGCAAAATTGTAATACGAACAGGATGGGCCATTGCTTTTGCAAAACGAGCCAATTGTTCTTGTTCGGAACTGAAAGAGTCTGACTTAGTCATAGTAGTTCGCAAATATACGAATGATAATTAAATACACTCAATTCAAATTCTTGGTAATAAATTGAATTTGGTTGTGTGTTTAGTTAATTTGTCATCTTGAATAATACTGATAAGCAAATTTATACAAGTAATGTTGCTAATTAACACCAACTTGAAATATTGCAAAAATGGAAACTCTAAATAACTTTATTTAAAGATTAAATAATCGCTTCAAATATAATGTACCAAAAGGGATTAGCGATAATACAAATGCCAGAAAACCTTGCTTAATATTGAAAATTTTATTGCTAAACAATACGACAATGGTAAAAATAAAGCCTACAAATAAAACGCCATGCAACATACCCGTAATACGAACAGCCTCTGGGATGTCGAAAAAGTATTTCAAAGGCATTGCAATAAATAATAAGATTAAATAGCTATAACCTTCAAGTTTTCCGACTAAAAGGAAGTTCTTGACATCTCGAGTTTCAAGTTGATTTTCTGACATAAGGACGAATAAAGACTGAATAAATATTTTAGCTCAAGAGGAGTTTATTCCCATTTGTGCTCGCGATACCAAAATTCAATTTTTTCAGGATTGAACAAACGATATTTTACTGACATAAACACGCCATATGAAGAATTAGTTGTTTCGTCCCGTTTTGCAGTTGCACTTACAGGCCCACGATATTTTACATCTAAATTATAAGGTTGAAAAGCTACACTAGAAGAAGGTGTAGTCTGGTAATTGATGTTCAATTTGTTTTTGTTCTCAACTGGACTCATCCCCATGTCAGTGCGTAAACTTAAACCCAAAACAATATGTTTTGTAAGCATAAAATCAACCCCGATTGTTCCAAAAATAGAAAAGTCGGTTTGATTATACATAGGTGATGTTAAAGTGCCTCGTGTTTTGACGGTATCGTAGAGTATAACATCATTATTATTGATGTCTAAAATAAAGCGATCGTTGTTGTATCGGATCAATTCAAATCGCTCTTGGTAGCTTGTCAAAAAACCCATTGTAGCGCCTGCAGAAAAAGTAAATGCAACTAATTTTCGCATATTAGAACCTGCATGAAATGCAATTCCAGGTCTGAAATAATTCAAACGACTATAAGCGTAATAGCTAGTACTGTCTGAATAATTTCCATTATAGTTTTGACCTAAGCTGTTTCCTGCAAGTTGAAAACTAAAACCTATGGGTAATTTTTTGAATATTGTAAAATAATATCCAGCATCTATACCCAAAGTGGGTTTAAATGTCGGTAAAAAATCCCCAAAAGCTGCGTCTTTAGCATTTTTGAGCGATGTATTATTTACACCTCCAAATATGCCTACTCGTGCTTCGTGTTGAGCAAATAGTGGGCTAGAAGCTAAGCTAAGAAAAAAGATTGTTATGATTCGTTTCATGTTTCTATTGTTCTATTCTTTACTGGCGGAAATATTTTCTAAGAGATAAAAAAGCACCTACAGAAAAGTTCTTTGTTGCTGGTCTATTGGCTTGAAATCCAGCTAAATTGTCCAATATATTGGGAGTATTATATTTTGAGTATAAACCATCCCAATATTTAAAGTCATATTCTAATGGATTATTATCGTATTTTACTTTACGATCACGTTTGTCTTCAATATCAAAAAAGCCCAAGTCTGTACGAATTTGAAGAGCAACTACTGTCCTTTTCCACAAGCGCAACTCTCCACCTAAACCAAATGTAAACCCAAGATCAAATGGTTTATAAATTTTGCCGTTGATTTTACCTTGAACACCCGGCGAGGAAATGGTTTGATTGTCAATTGTAGAAGTAGTTTTGATATTGAACTCAGCATTAGAAAGCGTGACTTCGTCAGAAAAAGAACTCATTAGAGCTACATAAGGTCCAAACATGGCACTGAAGCGAGTTCTGCGATTTGGATAATAGCGGTTATAAGATTTGAAATGAAATAATAAAGGTAGTTTTAAATATGTCATTTTCGTTGTAGCATTCAAGTCTAACTTGGTTAAAGTATCTTTTCCAGTATAGACTGCGCCACTGTTCCAAAGCAATAATTGTCCGCCAAAACCTACTGATTTTTGAAACCAATAAATCCCTTCAACACCAGCTGCGTATGTGAAGTTCATCATTTGAGGATCCAAACGTTGATCAGCCTCCATATCATCTCGATTCGGTTGCATTGCAGTGTATCCACCACCAGTCAAACCCCATTCCATACCAAGCACAGGGGCATCCCATCGTCCTTTTGAATGATAATCAAATTGCGCCGAAGCGGTATAACAAACAAGAAGGGTCAGTAAACTGAGTATTTGTTTTTTCATTTACTTTATGTATTTCGTACTCACAAATATATAAAAATTGATGACATTTTATACTATTCTTTGAAAACTTCATAAATACCCTGAAATAAAAACTTTTTTCCAGTGTCTATTTCCACGCATTCATAGCGGGTTCTGCGCTTAGAAATGAGCTTGAAATGTATACCTTTTTCAGTCTTAAACACAGTTCCTAAAGCCAGCGATTCCACCAAATGTCCTGATTTTTGGAGGTCGTACTGTCTTAAAACCCGATATAGTTCGGGGTCGCTACATGTACTAGCCGATAAATTATGAATTGATTTCATAATGGCTGTTTCAATATCGGGAGGGAATATTTTTTTTTGCGTAAAACGTATGAGAAGGTGTGCAAATGTATTTTTCCATTCTTTACCATGAGGCGAAACACTTCGTTGGTGATTTAAATGGGTAATTAAATGCGCTAATTCGTGCACAAATGTGATTAAAAAATGATATTGATTGAGCGAGCCATTGACCGAAATCGTATGAGGGTTTCCTTGATAAGCAGGTCTGTAATCTCCGAGAATAGTTCGTCTGTCCTTTTGTATTTTTAAATGTATTTTGTAGCTGCTAAGATAATCTTTGACGTCTTGAATAGCATCTTTGGGAACGAAATTGGACAATACATCCAAATGGTGGTCGACTAAGCCCATTTTTAAATTAGATAATAGCTTGACGAATTCGAATTAATTTTCCTAAAAGGGCTTCGATTTCACTTAGTGCTAGCATATTAGCACCATCGCTAAGAGCATTTTTGGGGTCTGGATGCGTTTCAATAAACAAACCATCGGCGCCTGCAGCAATAGCGCATTTGGCTATAGTTTCTATCAGCTCAGGTTTTCCGCCAGTTACACCGCTAAATTGATTGGGCTGTTGTAAAGCATGCGTACAATCCATAACAACAGGTTTGTCAAACGATTTCATGATAGGAATTCCTCGGTAATCAACTATGAGGTCGTGATACCCAAAAGTAGTACCTCGTTCGGTCAGCATCACTTGTTCATTGCC
>JBILCF010000198.1:0-4446 GCA_044353325.1 Chitinophagaceae bacterium
GCGGGTTACCTAACTCGTCGTCTAGTTGACGTTGCGCAAGATGTTATCATACGTGAAGAAGATTGTGGTACATTGCGTGGCATTGCAACTTCAGCATTAAAAGAAAATGATGATATCGTAGAACCATTGTTGGATCGTATTGTAGGTCGTACTTCATTGCACGATGTATTGGATTACCAAGGTAATTTAATCATTGAAGCAGGACAAGAAATTACATACGATAAAGCAGAATTAATCGAAAAAGCTGGTATCGAAACAGTTGAAATTCGTTCGGTATTGACATGCGAAAGCAAACGTGGTGTATGTGCTAAATGTTATGGTCTTAACCTTGCAAATGGCAAAATGGCTCAAACAGGTGATTCAGTAGGTATTATCGCTGCTCAATCAATCGGTGAACCTGGTACACAGTTGACCTTACGTACCTTCCACGTGGGTGGTGCTGCAAGTTCTTCTGCTATTGAATCTAAAATGGTTGCAAAATTTGATGGTAAAATAGAATTTGACAGCTTGCGTACTACAAAATATACCAATCGTGAAGGTGAAGATACAACAGTCGTTATTACTCGTATGGGTGAAATGCGTATCTTAAATGATGAAGGTATTGTCATGGTAACAGGTGAAATTCCTTATGGCTCTACCTTAAAAATGAAAAACGGTCAGAAAGTGAAAAAAGGTGATGAAATATGCACTTGGGATCCTTTCAATGCCGTGATCATTTCTGAAATATCAGGACGTGTACGTTTTGAAAACTTAATCGATGGTATTACGTTCCGTGAAGAAGCTGACGAACAATCAGGTCTTCGTGAAAAAGTAATTATCGAGACAAAAGACAAAACGAAAATACCATCTATCAACATTGAAGGTAAAGAAATAAAAATGTACAACATCCCTGTAGGATCGCATTTAATCATCAATGATGGCGATACGATTCAAAGTGGACAAATCTTAGTTAAAATACCGCGTGTCATGGGACGTTCGAGAGATATCACCGGAGGTCTTCCGCGTGTTACCGAATTGTTCGAAGCACGTAATCCATCTAACCCAGCAGTTGTAGCTGAAATTGATGGTGTAGTAGGATTTGGTGGTGTTAAACGTGGTAACCGTGAAATTACGATCGAAAGTAAAGATGGTATCATTAAGAAATACCTTGTTCCATTGACCAAACATATCATTGTACAAGAAGGTGACTTTATCAAAGCAGGTACACCATTGAGTGATGGTTCTATCACACCAACGGATATCTTGTCGATCAAAGGGCCATTTGCAGTACAAGAATACTTGGTAAACGAAATTCAAGAAGTTTATCGTTTGCAAGGTGTAAAAATCAATGACAAACATATTGAAGTAATCGTACGTCAAATGATGCGTAAAGTAACCATCGAAGATGCAGGTGATACTAAATTCTTAGAAGGTGATATCGTAGACAAATTAGAATTCCAAGAAGAAAATGATTGGATATTTGATAAAATAGTTGTGACTGACGCAGGCGATTCAGAGACTTTGTCTCCAGGTCAAATCATGTCAGTGCGCGAAATACGTGAAGAAAACTCATTGTTGCGCAGAAATGCTAAAACATTGGCTCAATACCGTAATGCTCAACCAGCGACTTCAAGTCCAAACTTGTTGGGTATCACGAAAGCATCATTGGGTACATTCTCATGGATTTCAGCTGCATCGTTCCAAGAAACAACGAAAGTATTGTCTCAAGCTGCTATAGCAGGTAAATCAGATTTCATGACAGGTTTGAAAGAAAATGTCATTACAGGTAATTTGATACCAGCAGGAACAGGTATGAAACACTTCGATAACCTAATCGTAGGAAGTAAAGATGAATACGAAATCTTGATGAATTCTAAGCAAATGCTTGAATTTGATGATGAAGAATAGTTTTTATTATTTATAATATTAAAACCGACCCAAAAGGTCGGTTTTTTTATACCCATAATTAACGATTTTTTCTGATGACTGCTTTTTTTTCATTTCATACTATACACTTCTTTTTGTAATTTCGCACCGCAATAGAAAAATGGTTCTCCATTTTTAAATTGATATATTCTAAAATCTTCAAATTGTTTTCAAATGGCATTCGACATTTCAATGATCCAGGCTACATACGCCAAATTCCCCGAAAGAGTAACTGCAGCTCGCAAAGCACTAGGCAGACCACTAACATTATCTGAAAAAATCCTTTATGCACACTTAGATGCTGGCATGGATTTAAAAGACTATCCTCGCTTAAATTCATATGTAGATTTTAACCCTGATAGAGTGGCTATGCAAGATGCTACAGCACAAATGGCTTTATTGCAATTTATGCAAGCTGGTCGTCCGACAGTAGCTGTGCCAAGTTCAGTACATTGCGACCATTTAATTATGGCTAAAACAAATGCAAAAACGGATTTAGAATTTGCAAATACTGAAAGTAAAGAGGTTTTTGACTTTTTAGCTTCAGTCAGTAATAAATACGGTATTGGTTTTTGGAAACCAGGTTCTGGTATTATTCACCAAATTGTATTGGAAAACTACGCATTCCCAGGGGGTATGATGATCGGAACCGATAGTCACACTGTTAATGCTGGTGGACTAGGTATGGTTGCCATTGGCGTTGGTGGTGCGGATGCATGTGATGTGATGGCAGGTTTGCCATGGGAATTATTGATGCCGAAATTAATCGGAATCAAATTGACAGGTAAATTAAATGGCTGGGCTTCAGCAAAAGATGTAATATTAAAAGTAGCTGGCATTCTTACTGTAAAAGGTGGAACAAATGCAATTGTTGAATATTTTGGAGAAGGTGCTACCAACCTTAGCTGTACCGGTAAAGGCACTATTTGTAACATGGGAGCAGAAATAGGCGCTACCACATCTACCTTTGGGTATGATGAAAGCATGGAGAAATACCTTCGTGCTACAGGACGTGCTGATGTGGCCGATGCTGCTAATGTGATCAAAGAACATTTAACTGGTGATGCTGAATGCTATGCTAACCCAAGCCAATATTTTGACGAAGTATATGAAATCAATTTGGACACGTTAGAACCTCATATCAATGGGCCTTTCACACCAGATTTAGCTACTCCTTTGTCTAAAATGAAAGAAGCTTTAGCAACGAATAATTGGCCATCAAAAATTTCTGTTGGTTTAGTTGGAAGTTGTACCAACAGTAGCTATGAGGACTTATCGCGTGCGGTTAGTTTAGCATCACAAATCAATGAGAAAGGATTAAAATTAAATTCAGAATTCAATATCAATCCAGGTTCTGAACAAATACGCTATACCGTAGAACGCGATGGCATTTTATCTGTATTTGAAAATGTAGGTGCCAATATTTTTGCCAACGCTTGTGGACCTTGTATTGGAATGTGGGATAGAATGGGTGCTGAAAAACAAGAGAAAAACACCATTATACATTCATTCAACAGAAACTTTGCAAAACGTGCGGATGGTAATCCAAACACGTATGCATTTGTTGCTAGTCCTGAAATCGTGACTGCTTTAGCTATTGCGGGCGATTTAGGTTTTAATCCTATGACCGACACCTTGACTAATGATAAGGGAGAGCAAGTGACATTAACACCGCCTAACGGAGACGATTTACCTACCAATGGATTTGCAGTTGAAGACGCTGGATTCCAAGCACCTGCAGCAGATGGAAGTGCTGTAACAGTAGCTGTAAGTCCTGATAGCAAACGCTTACAATTGTTAGATCCATTTACATCTTGGGAAGGCACTGACTTAAATGGTATGAAACTTTTAATAAAAGCAAAAGGAAAATGTACCACAGATCATATCTCCATGGCTGGACCTTGGTTGAAATTCCGTGGTCATTTAGATAACATTTCGAATAATATGTTGATAGGTGCTATGAATGCATTCAATGACAAAACTGACAATGTAAAAAATCAACTAACAGGTGAATATGGACCTGTACCTGCCACACAACGTGCATACAAAGCTGCTGGCATTGGTAGTATCGTGGTTGGTGACGAAAACTATGGCGAAGGCTCTAGTCGTGAACACGCTGCGATGGAACCTCGTCATTTGGGCGTTCGTGCTGTATTGGTTAAATCATTTGCTCGTATACATGAAACAAATCTTAAAAAACAAGGTATGTTAGCATTGACATTTGACAATAAAGCCGATTACGATAAAATTCTAGAAGATGATACTATCGATATTGAAGGATTATTGACGTTTACACCAGGCAAAAATTTACAAATGGTATTGAACCACAAAGATGGTAGCAGTGAAACCATACAAGTAAAACACAGTTACAATGACCAACAAATAGCTTGGTTTAAAGCTGGTGGTGCGTTGAATGTTATTCGTGCAAGCATTACGGCTTAAATTTCAATTGACTTAATTGAGAAGCGAAATCAGCAATGGTTTCGCTTTTTTTATTCTTGGATAAAAAAATATCACTAATAGAAAAAAGCATTTTCAAAT
>JBILCF010000199.1:0-4445 GCA_044353325.1 Chitinophagaceae bacterium
TGTAAAGACGTTACCTTTTTCAAAATCTAATCCCCCATTACGAATGGCCGTTAATTCATGTTGACTAAATTCATTTTTACTTTCATTCAATGAATCTAAGTAAGAAATAATTTCATTTGCAAAATCATCTGAAAGATTCTTCAATTTATTGTTAATTGTATTTATTGAAATGGGATTCATAATTCAAAGTTAATAAAAGATTTATGTAAATTTTTAAATTAGTATTTTTTTGATGGTTTTCTTTTGTGATGAAAAATAGAGGTGATAAATATTAATTTATTCTTTTCTTCAACTACAAAAATAATGCTGTAAGGAAATGTTTTAAGTATAGTTTCTCGATGATGTTTATACTTTTTTGGAAATTGCAATGGATTTAATTTTATAATATCTAACTTTTGACTGAACTCTTTTACAAAGTCATTTGACGCTTTTTCGCTTCTTACAAAATACCAAAGTACAATTTCTTCTAACTCACGAATTGCCCTTTCTGAATATTCTACAGAATACATATTAAGCAATTTTACCTTTTTTTAGTATATGATTAATTCGCTTTGTGGCATCTTTTTCTGAAACACTTTTTCCTGTTTTTTTATAATCATTATAACGAGCATCTAATTCATCAGTAAATGCCACATCCCAATCTGTTTCTTCAGAAATAGAATCTTCCAACATTGTATATATTGCTTTTACTTTTTTAGTATCAGCAGTATCAATGTAGTTATGTAGTTTTTCTCTAATAGAGCTTACTGTCATTTCAAGTTTTTTTATGTATCAAAATTACAAAATTTATTTACACATTCATTTCTACAACTTTCGTAGGATCTAAATTAGCATTACGAATAGATATTTGTCGAGCTACTTGTTGCGCAACCGCATCAATGGCTTTCATCGAAATATCATCGCCATTTAACAATGCAGGTTTACCCATATCGCCACCTTCTCTGATACTCATCGTAATGGGCAACTGACCTAAAAATGGAATTTCAAACATGTCGGCCAAACGCTTTCCGCCATCTTGTCCAAAAATATAGTATTTATTATCGGGCAATTCAGGTGGTGTGAAATAGGCCATATTTTCAACAACGCCCAATATTGGCACTTTAATTTGCGGACCATCAAACATCATAATCGCTTTTTTGGCATCAGCTAAAGCCACTTCCTGTGGTGTGGTGACAATAACAGCACCTGTTACGGGTATAGTCTGAACCATTGTCAAATGGATATCGCCAGTTCCGGGTGGTAAATCAATGATTAAGTAATCCAATTCACCCCACAACACATCCGTTACAAATTGTTTTAAAGCACTACTCGCCATGGGACCTCGCCATACTACGGCTTGTCTATCATCGATTAGCAAGCCGATACTCATCGCTTTCAATCCCATCACATCTATAGGCACTATCATACCTTTTCCATCTACATCTTTCATTAAGGGGCGTTCACCTTTGATGCCTAACATGATCGGAATGGAAGGACCATAAATATCAGCATCCATGATGCCTACTTTGGCACCACCTTTAGCTAAAGCCAATGCTAAATTGACTGAAACCGTTGATTTACCTACGCCACCTTTGCCTGAACCTACAGCTATGATATTCTTTACATTGGGCAAAGTTGCCTGATTATCTTTTCGGTTACTACCTACATTAGCTGTGAAGTTTACAGTTACTAGGGCATTTTTATCTACCAAAATCTTCACTGCATTTTCGCATGCGCCACGTATCATATCCTTTAAAGGACAAGCTGGAGTAGTCAATACCACTGTAAAAGATACATTCATCCCATCGATAACTATATCCTTTACCATATTCAAGGTGACCAAATCTTTGCCTAAATCGGGTTCTTGGACTTGGCTTAAAGCCTCAAGTACTTTTTCTGTTGTAATCATTCTAAACTAATGTTAAATCTGAAACGCAAATGTACACACAAAACATATTATTGCCCTTTTAGTTTATCTTTGATTTTGTGAGAAAACTATCATTGTTTATTATACTTTATATTTTCAGCATCCAAAGGGTCAATGCGCAGTTTGGCTTTGATAATATGGTCGAACTAACAGGCGTGGTAATGAGTGCTGACAGCCTTCGATATTTGCCATTTGTTACGGTGACTATACCTAGTCGGGACCAAGGCACTATGAGCAGCGAAAAAGGTGTTTTTTCACTGATAGCACAAAAAGGCGACACGCTAGAGTTTACAAGTATGGGATATCGTAAAAAGCGGTATATAATTCCTAAAGAATTAAGTTCAAACCGATATTCTGTCATTCAATTAATGACGCAGGATACTTTTTATTTGCCAGTTACGATAATACGTCCTCAATTGTCTAAATCACAATTTGAACAAGCCTTTAAAACATGGGACATCCCAGACGACAAATATGAAACTGCGCGTAAAAATACTGAGTTTCAAACCATGCGCATGCTTGTGTTTAACCTAGCAAAAGATGGCCGCGAAAACCAACATGCTTATCAAAACATTCAAGCACAACGCAACTATTGGGCTGGCGGCCAACCTCCAATGACCATTTTCAGTCCATTGGCTTGGATGGACTTTTTTAAAGCTTGGAAAAGAGGAGATTTTAGGAGAAAGAGGTAGAAATGAAAACTTCCTATTCCACGATTAGCTTTTCTACCAACTGTCCACACCTTACATAATAAACACCTTTCACTAATGCTCTTACATCTATTTCATTTTCATAGGTAGTGAGTAATATTTGACCAAGGGTATTGTATAATTCCTTTTTAGCATTTTGATTATCTGACGAAGTTGATTAAACGTAGATTTTATCGTGAGCAGGATTTGGATAGATTATAATTTTATCATCATTCGAATAATCTTCTACGCCAATGCCCATAACTGTAATACATACTGATGTATCTGTGCATCCCTTTTCTGTGACTATTACGGCATAATCACCATTTGCAGTTGCAGTAAAAGTTTGATTGGTTGCACCAGGAATAATTTGATATGGATTACAACTTAGCCACTGGTAAGTGGCTCCAACTGCATTCGCAGATAGATTTGCACCTGATTGCGTCACTGTGTTATTGACTTGATTGATAGTTAAATTCAATGAAATGATACTATCGCAACCGTTTACATTCAATAAGGTATCGTAGTAAGTTCCACTTGTTGTCAAAGTTTGTCCATTGAAGAAATAGGAGGTGCAAGTAGTTAGATTATTAATATACTGTTGTGTTACACAACAATTGTCATTATCCAATGTATCCCCTATGATTGTCCACAACCTAGTATTAATTAAATAATTCCGTGCATTAATTGCATTCAATTTATATTTCATAGATGATGCTCCAACAATTTTATTATTAGGCATGTTAATGGCATTACTCCATCCTATGAGTGTATTTGTGTAATTTTCACAATCAATAGCCGAGCTATCTAATAAATTATTCATTTGTGCAATTGAGTTAAAAACCCAATTCCCTAGAGGTTGATTAAAACTAACAGCATTTTTAAACATAAAATTAAGATAGATCACATTTGAAATATTCCAATTCCCAATTGGTTGATTAAAAGCTATATTTTCTTCAAACATTCTACTCATATTTTGAACATTTTGTGTATTCCATGAACCAATGGGCTGATTGAAATTAGTTGCTCCTGAAAACATTTGACTCATATTCCAAACATTTTGTGTATTCCAAGTACCAATAGGTTGATTAAATATAAGATTGTTTGCAAACATACCACCCATATTCAACACATTTTGGGTATTCCATGAACCAATGGGTTGGTTGAAACCTGAGTTACTAGCAAACATGCCTAACATTTCTGTTACATTGCTTGTATTCCATGAATCTATAGGTTGATTAAAAACAGAATTTCCAGAAAACATGCCTTTCATAGTTTGTACACTTTGTGTATTCCATGTACCAATAGGTTGATTGAAAACTAATGCACTATTAAACATTTCTTCCATATTCAGTACACTTTGTGTATTCCATGTACCAATTGGCTGATCGAAACTCGTAGTCCCTGCAAACATCCAACTCATATCTGTTACATTTTGTGTGTTCCATGACCCAATGGGCTGATTGAAACTCGCAGTTGATAAAAACATTCTACTCATATCTGTTACATTTTGTGTGTTCCATGCCCCAATGGGTTGATTGAAACTTGAGTTATTTGCAAACATACCACCCATATAAATTACACTTTGTGTGTTCCATGAACCAATGGGTTGATTGAAAACCGAAGCATATGAAAACATGTACCACATATTTGTTACATTTTGAGTATTCCATGACCCAATAGGTTGATTGAAATTTAATGCATTAAAAAATAAATAAGACATATTTGTCACGTTAGCGGTATTCCAATTGCCTATAGGTTGATTGAAATTTGATGCATTAAAAAATACATAAGACATATTTGTTATGTTAGCTGTATTCCAACTACCAATATTTGATGGCCCATTCAAT
>JBILCF010000200.1:0-4434 GCA_044353325.1 Chitinophagaceae bacterium
TCCCTGTAAACGAGTTATACACAATCAAAATAGAGAATCAATCATAACAACAAAATCTCCAATATAGAATATTTATACATTTGTTGGCAAATTAGTAGGGGCAATATCAAATTCTAAGAATAAATTTGCGAAACAAAAAATAAAGTATGAGTCAATATCCTTATGTTCCTTATGGAACAACCGTACATGGGCAAGAAGAAATCGATGCTGTCGTGCATGTGCTGAAAACAACCACACAAATGAGCAAACATGTGCGTGAACTCGAAGAAAAAGTAGCAGGATTGTATGATAAAAAATATGGTATTGGAGTTAACTCAGGTTCAAGTGCATTGTATTTAGCTGCGGATTTGCTTAATTATGAAGAAGGAACAGAAATTATTACACCAGCGCTTACTTTTTCCACAACAGTAGCACCTATCGTAAAACGAAAATGGTTACCAGCTTTTGTCGATGTTGAGGAAGGTACTTATAATATAGATGCAAACAAGGTAGAAGAAATGATAACGCCTAAAACCAAGGCGATGATTATACCAAATCTAATTGGAAATTTGCCCAATTGGCGACAATTGAGAGAAATTGCAGATAAACACAATTTGTTTGTGCTAGAAGACAGTGCTGATACAATTGCTGCTGAAATTGAAGGTGGTAGTAGCGGCCGATTTACAGATATGAGCACTACAAGTTTTTATGGTTCACACATTATGAACTGTGGTGGAAATGGAGGTATGCTATGTGTTAATTCAGAAGAATATTATAATCGAGGTAAACTATTGCGAAGCTGGGGCCGATCTTCTTCGCTTTTTGTTGAAAGTGAAAAAATAGAGAATCGTTTCAATGTTGAAATTGATGGAATTCCTTACGATGCAAAATTTGTTTTTGAAGAGCCTGGTTATAACATTGAGCCATCTGAAATGGGTGCTGCATTTGGACTTGTCCAGTTTGGTAAACTTCCTATGAACATTGATTTGCGTACTGCTCATTATATTCGTTTGCGCAAATTTTTCGAACAATATGAAGAGTATTTTATCTTGCCAAATCAATTGCCAAACTCTCGTACTGGTTGGTTAGCTTTTGCAGTTACAATTCGCGAAACAGCTCCATTTATTCGTCGTGACTTGCAAATATTCCTTGAAAAAAGAAATATTCAAACCCGAACAGTTTTCACTGGAAACATTTTAAGACAGCCTGGATTTAAAAACTGTGCTCACAAAGCTAGTAAAGACGGTTATTTCGAATCCGACAAAGTAATGCGTGGTGGAATGCTAATGGCTTGTCATCATGGATTAAATGAAATCCAAATCAATCATATGATGGAAAGCATCAATGAATTCATGAAAGAAATTTAATTTAAAACGAATCAAAATTCTATTAAAAAGCCTGTGAGAAATTGCAGGCTTTTTTTTATAAAAAAATAAAAACTGTAAATAATTATACTTGATTTTGAACCTTTTTTCAATTTTGGTGTATAAGTATAAAACAAGAACAAATGAATATGCAACGAATTATCTTATTCTTTATTGGAATAACACTGACACAAATTTTATGGGCTCAGCAAGCTGAGAAAATACCTTCATATGCCAAAGAAAAACGCGAAATGAGTTGGTATAAAGAACATATAAAAGCTTGGGATCTAGTCATTCAAAAAAATCAAAAGGACGAAAATGCTTGGTATAATTATTATAAAGCCAATCGAATTGTGATTTTTAATGATGAAGAAAATCAACCATCGGTAAGAGAAAAAGATCAAAGATTAATTGATATAGTTGATCGAATGGGCAAACAAATACCAGAAACATATACTTATAATTTTTGTAAATGGCAATTGGGTGGCAACAATATGGAATTCTACCCTTTTCTGAAAAAAGCAATTGCAATTGCACCTGAGCGAACAGAACATTATGATTATATGATTAATATTGGAGAACTAGAACGAGACATGGCTTTGCGAAACGAATATTGTCTTAAAGTGCAACAATCAGGACAACTTTCTAGCGGCATGATGTATTACAATTATAACACGATGATAGGACTTAGTCAAAATGCAATACTCCTTACTTCAGGCGATAACGATACCTATCCTTCATGGGTATTACAAGCTATGGGAATCCGAAAGGATGTCAAAGTCATCAATTTGTATTTGCTGCACATTGAATCTTATCGTGACAAAGTTTTCAAGGAATTGGGTATTCAACCAGTAGAATTAACAAAAGAAACTGAATTTGATTTTTTCAATCACAAACTAGTCCAGCATATGAGTAAAAATAAACTAAATGCAACGGTGTATTTAGCCTTAACGAGTGCCGGTAACCATGCCTTTATCAATGAAATTGAAAATCAACTTTACTTAACTGGGCTAGTATACCAATATGATACTAACGCTGTAGACAATATGGCGATGTTGAAATTGAATTTTGAAAAAAAATATACCTTAGACTACTTAGATAAACCTTTTTACAATGAAATTTCTAAGGAATGGGTTTCTATGATCAATCAAAATTATATTGTTCCTATGATGAAGCTTTACGAACATTACAAAATGTCGGGCGAATTGCAGAAACAACAATGGATAAAGGAAAAACTATTGCTTGTAAGCAAAGGTTCTGCCGAAGAAGACAAAATTCATGATTTATTAAATTAGTTTATTTTGTTTTTTCTCAACCAAAATAAAATTCATAATTATTCTGATGAGGAATTGATGAAAATGATACTCAAAGGCCATAAATTGGCTTTTGAGTTGTTGTATGAACGCTATTTTGACAAACTCGTTTGGTTTGCAAATGGCATCATACAGGATAAATTTGTTGCTGAAGATGTGGTACAAGAAGTCTTTATTAAAATAATTGAAACTCCGGATAGATTTGATCTCGATCGGAAATTTTCGACTTGGGTTTATACCTTAACTTCTAATTTGTCCAAAAACAAACTTCGTGATGAACAATTGAAACAAAGTAAACTCAATTCAATTATTCAATATAATAACCAAGCTTCAAAAGAGCATCATAACCTGGATGTGAGAATAACTGAAATGAAACTTGAAGAGCTATTTCAAAATTTATCAGAGAAAGAAAAAAGTCTGTTTACTTTACGATTTGAACAACAATTGTCAATAAAAGAAATAGCATCAACTATGCAAATTCCTGAAGGATCGGTTAAATCGGGACTTTACTATTTGTTGCAAAAATATGACCACTTATTAAAACACTTTACCCATGAATACTAATCCTGAACATTTCCCTAAAGAATTATTTGATTGGATTGAAGCTTTGCCTTTTGATGCTTTGAGTCTTGAACAACAAATAATTGTTCAACAATGTATATCTGAAGAAGAATACAATGACATGTATATAGCATCAAATGAAATTACTAAAAATATTCAACATACTGTTCGAAAGGATTACATAAAAGGGCAATTACTGTCTCATTTTGACCAACATTATCCTAATCAAAAAGTAGCATTTTCAGTTTCGAAATCTTATGCATGGAAAGTAGCCAGTATAGTATTATTTTGTTCAACTATTCTTTTATCTTATTTGCAACTCAATAAAAAAGTAATGGAACAGACTAAAATTGTGGTAAAAAGAGATACGGTATATCTTGAAAAAGAGCTCAAGCACATTCCTCCATTGGATCAATCACCCATACAACCAGATCCAATTGCATCAAAAAAAGTGCAAATAGTGAAACATGTTCAACCAAAAAATAATAATAAACCGCAATTTCAGTCTAAGCCAAACCTCAAAATAGAATCAGAAAGCCCTCAATCATACCCATTAAAACAAGATTTTCATATTGTTAGTATAGATGAAAGTCAACGAAAATTGAATTCAACCAAACGTAATAGCATGAAAGATGATAGTCTTGAACGAAATTATAAATTCGTGAGTTTATAGTTTTCTTTTCCCATTTCAAAAAAACCTAATCCTAGCTTAATATTAACTTTGAAAAGAAAGTTGTACGTTTGAAGTATGAAGACTAAACAAGAAATCGTAAAAAATTGGCTGCCACGCTATACGGGTGAATCCTTAGACAATTTTGGCAAGTACATTTTACTTACCAATTTTTCAAATTATGTCGAATTGTTTGCCCAATTACACAAGGTGGACATTATAGGTAAAGACAAACCCATGCAATGCGCCACTGCTGAAAATATTTCGATTATCAATTTTGGAATGGGCTCTGCTTCTGCTGCGACAGTGATGGATTTATTATCTGCTATTGCGCCTAAAGCCGTTTTGTTTTTGGGTAAGTGTGGAGGATTAAAAAAGAAAAACAAGGTTGGAGATTTTATACTCCCAATTGCTGCCATTAGAGGTGAAGGAACCAGTAATGATTATTTTCCTCCGGAAGTACCTGCACTTCCTGCTTTCGCACTAGAAAAAGCCATTTCTACTACTATTCGAGATAAAAAATGCGATTATTGGACAGGTACATGTT
>JBILCF010000201.1:0-4410 GCA_044353325.1 Chitinophagaceae bacterium
GACCACTATTGTAGTATCGGCAATACCTGCTATCTCAACTTCACTTTGTCCTACACCAACAGTTTCGATAAGAATATAATCAAAATTAGAAGCTTTGATGATTTCTAATATTTCAATGATTTTAGCATTTAATCCCCCCAAAGAACCTCTACTTGCCAAGGAACGGATATAGACATTAGGATTTAAATAAAATTCACTCATCCGAATGCGATCGCCCAATAAAGCACCGTAGTTGAAAGGGGAAGAAGGATCGACAGATAATACGGCAATTTTTTTATTGAGTTTGACCAAAGATGTCAGCAAAGCATTGATTAATGTGCTTTTTCCTGCACCAGGAGGTCCAGTGATACCTACAACTTTTGATTCAGGATTAGCATTTAATTGCAACAATAAATCCGCACTACCTTCGAGATTGTTTTCAACGAGGGTAATAGCTTGAGCGATTGTTCTAAAATCACCAATTGAAATTTTGTTTACTGTTGTAATTGTGTCTTGCACAATAATATTGTTTGAAATTAAGTTAATATATTCGTCGTTCGGCAAAAGTAAAACGATTCGTCTTTACTTTCGTGAAATCATTTAAAACTTATTCGCAACTTATTCATTGAGAACTAAAATTTACAATTTTTTACAAATACTTCCACACGATGCAATTGCATTTATTGCATGTGCAACCGTAATTGTAGGTATGTATGTTTCTAGAGCAATGATGAGTATGGGAATGATTGCTTTGCTTGCCAATGCAATTCTGAATGTTCAATTGGGTGCTAATCTAAAGCGTTTTTTGACTAAAACACATTTGCTATTGATTACAGGCTATGTGTTATTGCTTTCAGTTTCTTTTTTTTGGAGTTCAGATAAGGTCTTTTTCAATGAACGGTTTCAAATCATGATCCCATTCCTGATTTTACCCTTTTCATTTTTTTCTATTTCTCGGTGGGAAATGAAATGGTACGATATTTTGATTTTATTGTTTATAATATTGAATCTGGGTGGTATTGGATGGAGCATGGGACAATATTTGCAACAAAAAGATACCTATGATATTGGGTATGGTTTTTCGAAACTTATTCCAACTCCTTTTGAAGATGATCATATTCGATTTAGTCTTGCAGTTGTCATGAGTATATGTTTTTGTGTTGATTTATTTTCTCGATATAAAAATATGTGGTTTAAAGTTGTACTGGTTTTGATTGTTTTCATTGATATTTTGTACATCCATATCTTATCGGCAAAGACAGGTATTTTGGCATTTTACTTAGTCACTTGTTTATTTGTAATTTATATGCTGTTTTCATTAGAATATAAAAGAATTGGAATCATCATTTTATTGTGTTGCATGACCTTGCCGTTTGTTATGTATACATTATTCCCTTCATTTAAAAATAAAATAGGGTATGTGCGTTATACGTTTGATCAAATGGGTAATACAGAAAAACAAGCCTATGTGAGTGATGAAGGGAGATTAATTTCATATGAATATGCTTTAGAAAGTATTCGAAAATATCCCTTGATAGGCGTTGGTTTGGGCGATGTATATCAGGAAATGGCTGTTCGATACGACAAAGATTTTAAAGGACAACACATCAAAGTTTTATTGCCTCATAATCAATTTTTAATGGTTGGAATGGCTGTTGGTGTTTTTGGTATGGTATACCTAATCGTAATGTTGTTTTTTATCTTAAAAATTGTCCGCAAAAATGATTTCTTATATTTTAGTTTTTGTCTTATCATGTTAATGACCATGATGATTGAACCCTTGTTTGAAACTCAGTTTGGTACATGCATTTTTCTGTTCTTTTTATTGTTTTTAATGAAAAGATCAAAATATTATTTGGCGTGAAAAAAAGATGTGAGATGTGAGACGTGAGATATGAGATGTCAGATATGAGATGTCAGATATGAGATGTCAGACATAAGATTTGAGATATGAAATATGAGATTTGTGAGAATGACTCTAAATTTATTGTATTTGACACAGTTTATAAAATAGACTCTTTATTTTAAATTTTCTTATACTAATTAAAGATATCAACTCTCAACCCTTAACTCTCAATTCTCAACCTTCAACCTTCAACCCTCAACTCTCACGTCTAACTACTTTCTACTTACTACTTTCTACTTTATTCCCAATTTGCTATCTTTACTCGATGAAACAAATTTTATTTCTGCTTTGTTTATTGAATGGGATATTCTTAACCACTCAAGCTCAACTTTATTTAAATGTCAATCCTTTTATAGGTACTGGTGGACATGGACATACATTCCCTGGGCCTACTATGCCTTTTGGTGCTTGTCAATTAAGTCCTGATACTCGTTTGGAAGGTTGGGACGGATGTAGTGGATATCATTATTCAGATTCGGTTATCTACGGTTTTAGTCACACCCATTTAAGCGGAACTGGTTGTAGTGATTATGGGGATATATTGCTCATGCCAGTCACGAAGCAAATGATGCTGGATAAGTATCAATATGCTTCGCGATTTTCTCATAAAAACGAAAAGGCTCATGCTGGATACTATCAAGTATACTTAGAGGATCCGAAAGTGAATGTAGAATTAACATCAACCTTGCATGGAGGAGTACATCGCTATACCTATCAAAAAGACGATGAACAATATGTCGTACTCGATTTAAAACACAGGGATGAAGTATTGGATAGTAAAATGGAACAAGTAGATGATTATACATTACGTGGCTACCGTTTTTCAAAAGCTTGGGCTAAAAATCAAAAGGTATTTTTTGAAATTAAATTTTCATCGCCTATTGAAGAAATTAAATATGAAGAATTAAAAACGGGTAGTAATACAAGTGTAGTGCGTTTGGACAAATCGTTGCATTGTATCATTAAATTACAAGGAAATACAAAAAAGCCAAATCCAGCAAATGGAAATTTCGTAATAGTGAAATGCGCCATTAGTGGTGTAGACGAAGATGGTGCGCATAAAAACCTTGTTGCTGAAATGCCTGATGATAATTGGAATTTTGATTTGTATCAAAAAAAAGCAGAAAGCGAATGGGAAAAAGAATTGTCTAAAATTCAGATAGAAAATGAGGGAATGAGTAAATTTGAAAATTTGAAAATATCTGATTCGGTTAATTCTCAAATTCTCAAATTCTCAAATTCTCAAATTATTTTTTACACTGCACTTTATCATTGCATGATACATCCTTCAATATACAATGATGTGGATGGTCGATATCGTGGACGTGATGATAAAATACACAATACAGATGGAGAGTTTGATTATTATACTGTATTTAGTTTATGGGATACGTACCGTGCACTGCATCCATTATTAACTATTTTGGATAAAAAAAGAACCAACGATTTTATCAATACCTTCATAAAACAATACGAACAAGTTGGACGATTACCGATATGGGAATTGAGTAGCAACGAAACCAATTGTATGATTGGATACCATGTAGTAAGTGTAATATGGGATGCATACAACAAAGGTATTCGAGATTATGATTTAGAAAAAGCCTATGAAGCCATGACAAGTATTGCAACTCATTATACCGACTACGAAGGTGAAGGCCTTGAGATGAAATTAAAAGAAAGTGCTAGAGAAGGCGCTGCAGATGCTGAAGCCTTAGAAAGTTACAATAAATACGGCTATGTCCGTTCAGATGATTCGCACGAAAGTGTAAGCAAAACCTTAGAATATGCCTACGACGATTGGTGTATTGCACAAATGGCCAAAGCCTTGGGCAAGGAAAAAGATTATGCCTATTATGAAAATAGAAGTCATTATTGGATGAATGTCTATGACCCAACAACAGGGTTTATGCGAGCACGTAAAAATGGCTGCCTTTACGAACCATTCTCACCATATACAGTAGATAATAATTACACCGAAGCCAATGCTTGGCAATATAGTTTTTATGTGCCACATGATTTGATGCAATTAATAAATTTGCATGGTGGTGATAAAAAATATGAACAAAAATTAGATGATTTATTTACTGCAAAAACACAAACCCAAGGTCGTGAACAAGCTGATATAACAGGTTTAATTGGACAATATGCACATGGTAATGAGCCGAGTCATCAAATAACTTATTTATACAGTTATATTGGCAAAACTGAAAAAACAACCCAAAAAGTAAAATATATCATTGATAGTTTTTACACCAATCAACCAGATGGATTAATTGGAAATGAAGACTGTGGTCAAATGAGTTCATGGTATGTTTTAAATTACTTAAATATGTATCCACTAACACCTGGTTATAAAGGTTTTAATTTCATTGGAAGTAATGAAAAAAATAATTTGATATCAATAGATAGCAATATACCAAATTTGAAGAAAAATATTTTCAATTCAAGTACAAATAATTTTTCAACTATTACAATGAATGAAAATTTTGTAAATTATTCAAATTATGCACGAGATAGTTTTA
>JBILCF010000075.1:0-12767 GCA_044353325.1 Chitinophagaceae bacterium
TTCTATGTCTACACATTGCAAAGTGGGATTTGCAGGTGTTTCGAGATAAAGTAATTTGATAGAGGAGTCATTTTTTAATGTTTCTTCTACAAGTGTCAAATCTTTAAAATCTAAGATGATAGTTTCTATACCACAAGTTGGCAAAACTTTATCAACCAACTCTTGCGTGCCACCATACAAGGAAAGATGTGTTATTACTTTTTCATCGTTTTTGACATTGGCCAATATCAGTGTTGCAATTGCTGCCATTCCTGATGCATGCAATATTGCTTTCAATTCCAACTGTGAACCATCTTCATTTTTCAAACCATAGGCTTCCAATGCCGCAATTTTATCTTCAGTTTGGTTGGTTGTAGGGTTTCCAAAACGGCCATAAATATATCCTTTTTCTTTGCCTGTAAAAAGATTAACCCCATGTTCAGCACTATCAAATAAGTAAGTGCTAGATGCATAAATTGGTGTAATATGACTATGATGTTGTTCGACTTCAAATCCTGCATGTACACAACTTGAACCAAAACCGATATCTTGATTATTCTTCATAGCTGCAAAGGTAGATTATATTTTATTTTCTCGCCCTATCTTTACCCTATGAAACAAATACTTCTTGATTATACACAATATAATATGTGGGCTAATAAGCGAATAATAGATATTTTAAAGCCTTTATCTAACGAAAATATAGACCAAGATTTAGGTGGTAGTTTCAACACTATTCGTCAAACAATCTATCATATATGGGGTGCTGAAAGTATTTGGTTTCAAAGATTACAATTAGTAGAACATATACAGATACCACAAGAAAATTTCGATGGTGATTTTTATGAAGCTTGCGATGTATGGCAAAGTGTTTCCAAATCAATGATTGAATTTGTACGTAAACAATATGATGATAGAGCATTTGAACATCAATTTATTTACAAAACATTAAAGAAAGGTATATTTAAAAATACTGTGTTTGACGCTATTCATCATTGTATGAATCACAGTACGTTTCACCGAGGGCAGCTTGTAAATTATGCAAGAATGCTTGGTGTTACTAAAATTCCTTCTACTGATTATATTACTTATTGTAGAGAGAAGAAATAATTTATTTCCCCTTAATTCGATTACTCTCACTATCCGCTCCAGATTTACGTTCACGTTGACGTTCTACTTGATTGCTACCAAATCTGTATGAAAGATTAAGGCGTAATTGGCGACTTTCATAATTGCCATTTGCATTGACATACAAACCAGAAAAATTACTGATTGCAAACCATCGTTGTGTTTGAAATACATCTGATAGACTTAGTTTTGCAGTGAGCTTTTTCTGCATAAATGTTTTTTGCAAACCTACATCCAAGCTACCCATTGGTTTCATTTTAAAGGTACCACCCCAATAGTTTGGACCAGTATACCAACCCGAAACATTAAAGGTAAAATCATTGGGCAAGGTAAAAGTATTGTCAGCATAAAAAGTATAGGTATAGTATTTGTTGCTAAGCTTACGTCCTTCAAAATCTGCTTTGAGTTCGTTGTAATTGGCATTGATATTAGCCATAACCATCCACCATTTTTTTACAGGTACTGGAAATGAAATATTGATGCCAGCAATGTCCATAGTTGCAAAGTTTTTTTGTGTAACATAAGTTCTAGAAAATTCTGTCGTGTCAGTAGTTTGCATAAACATATCTCGCACATGGCTATAGCTTAATGATGTTGTAAAGTATTGCATAAACGTATGTGTTACATCAAACGTATTGGTGTATTGTGGTCTTAAAAATGCATTTCCTTTTTCGTAAGTCAATTCATCTAATTTTATTTCAAATGGATTTAAGTCTTGATAGTTCGGTCGGTCTATACGTCTGCTGTATGTAATCCCCAGCTGATGTTTTTCGTTGATGGTATAAGACATTCCTGCACTTGGAAACAGATTGATATATTCTCTTTTTACAGTGTCATCGTTTTGTGGAGTAGCGCTACTTAGCATCCCTTTCGAATTGGTATGCTCTGCACGTAACCCAAACTGTGCAGAAAGCTTTTTAAACTGACGCGAATAGTTTACATAAGCTGCATTGACATTTTCAGAATAGACAAAATGATTTGTCCGATTTAAATTTAAGGTATCTACATTATTGACCACATCATAAAACTGAAAATCATTGTCAGTTTTGACCAAGGCTGATTTGACGCCTAAACCAAGTTTTCCTTTGAAAAGACTTTGTTCATAATCTGCCTTACCCGAATAAATATGTATGGCATTTGCCGTATTACTTTTGTAAATGGCTTGACTTGTTATTGCACTTTCATCTTGATTCCAATATATATTAGGCTGAAAGCTTTTGCCTTCACTTCTAAAATTTCCATAATCTAGATCCATATTAAATGAATGTCCACTTGTATCTTCAAATTTGTAATTGAGGTTTGCATTTCCATTTGTACGGGTAATTGGAATTTTATTTGTTGCTCGCAATACTTGATTATACACAGTATTGGCTGGTCCTATCAACGTCTTACTCTCACTTGTAAAGTCTCCATTGTTTGACATTCCATTGACCATGATACCAATTACATTTTTTGAATTGATATAATAATCAGCTCCAGCTTTTAGATTTTGGTTTACGCCATCACTTACATTACCGGATTTGAAGTTGTAATTAAAATTATTTTGTGTTCTGTCAAAATTTTGAAAGTTATAATCCTTACCTCGATTCAAACTATAGTTACCAAATACGTTAACCTTCTTGCTTCTATTATTGAGGCTGAGTCCTACATTTTGTTTAAAGTATTTACCTTGTGCTACACCTACATTAACATTGCCATTGGTACCAAATTTTTTATTCTTTTTTAATTTAATATTGATAATACCTGCATTACCTGACGCATCGTATTTAGCCGATGGGTTTGATATCAATTCAATTGATTCAATGTTGTTGGATTGCATATTTTTAAGCATAGCAGCTAAATCCTTATTATCCATATAAGTCGGTTTGCCATCAATATAAACTAGCACATTGCTTTTACCCCTCATTTCTACATTGTCATCTTTGTCTACTCTTACGCCAGGACATTTGCGAAGCAATTCAAGTGCGTTCATGCCGGCTGCATTGACACTTTGTTCTACATTGAATACAGTTTTATCAGCCTTCACTTCTATCATTGGCTTTTTGCTCAACACCTTAATTTCTTTGAGCGACTTTTCTGATTCTTTTAGTGTAATTGCTTCTACAAGAGTACTATTGATATCTACGATACTAAGTTCGCTCGAAAAGTATTTTTGATACCCGACATTAGTGCAGGATAAAATATAACTTCCAGTTGACAATTGATCGAATTGGTATTGTCCTTTTTCATCAGTCACATCTCCTTTGACCAAACTTGAATCTTTGCTATTCAAGAGTAAAACCGTCACAAAAGATAGTGGCTTTTGATTTTGATCGATTACAACACCTTTTAAGACTGCTGAAAATCCTGTGAATTGACTTACCAGTAAAATGATAACGATGTAAATTGATTTGTGTAGAGCTTGTTTCATATCGAAGTTTTAATTTCTGATACAAAACTATTTCTCCCATAGAAATATTTAAGCTTGATTCTATGAACGGAGATTAATAATGGATAATAGGTAAAACGTTACAATTGTATTTGCAATGTATCTGCACCACTCACTTTACTGACGTGACAACAATCTGCTTTGACCGAATAGGTTTGTTCCTTGACTATAGTATTATTTTTAATCACTTTAAAAACAACATCTTTATTTACATTTAATTGCAAAGCTTGCAAGTTACTATCGTCTACGATTGTATATACGTTTTGGGCTGGAACTGCAGGTATAGAATCATAATGGATAAGTGTACCGTTTAAATAGGTCTCGACTTTATCTGGAATATAATCGTTACCTATACTATCTTTTAAGCTTACTGTAATCATTCTAAACTCAGTAGTGCACATCATATTATCACATGAAGTAGAATTATTCTTGCATTGAGTAAAAACACTTAAACTAGCTACAAGTAATCCAAATAATATTTTCCAATTTTTCATAAACTTTTTTACTATTGACGAATAAACTAAATAAATTGTTAGTTGAATTTATTCAGCACCATCTATTTTTGCTCGTGTTATTGCATACGCCCCTACACGTTGCCCACAGTCTAAGCCTGCTTCGCAATCACTTTTAAAATGAATAGCTCCATATAATCTAGACATTGAAGCCTCAGCAGCCATGTCCTTGTATTTTGATGCGTGTTTAGGTACAATGTGTGCTAATATTGTTGAAGCAGCGCCACTAAATGTAGAATGTCCGCTTGTATATGCTGGGAAATTTGGTAATCCCGTCCATGTTTTAATTTTTGGATCTACTGTTGAAGGTCGCGCATTGAAGTAATAATATTTTGTTTCCCAGCATGCAATTGCAGCATCCATCAAACTCATGTTTAATAATGCCATATTGCGAGCCCAACGTACTTCGCTGAAACGTTCATCTACAAAATCTTGTGCTGCTATAGAATTCCAATGGCCTGGAGGAGTGTAGGTATTTACGCCATCGGCCCAATAATGTACTATACGCAATTTATCTCTATCGAGATTACCCATTGAATAGGATCGAACTTCTTCTACTTCATTTTCAAATTGTTGCGAACCAGGCATTGGAGGAGGCACTGGTCTTAGTTTTGTTACTAATGTTACTGAGTCAAACAAGAACGTTTTAACTTTTCCAAACACAGGTAACATTGGCGGCCTAGCAGGGCTTTCAGCACTGACCCATGGTTGTAATCCTTTTGAAATGGCATTGTTTTTCAAAGAAGCCCATAAAGCTTCATTTCCTACTGCAGCGCCAGCTTTATCAGTTTTAGCACGTGCAATAAATTTTTGGGCAACTGCTTTTCCTAAAGCCTCTCCTGCATTGATATCGCTACGAACATTTGCACCAGCTATGATTCGATATCGCTTATGTTCTTCTGCCTTTTGCATGATATAATCGATATCGCCTGGAAATAACAATTTCAACATTTCAACCGTAACACCTACTACCGCAGCGTCTTCACTTGGATAAGAACCTAGGCTACTTTCTGGTATTAATCTCTTAATTGAATTATCATTTAAATAAGGTGCTTTTCGGTTATATAATTTTTTATAGTGGTATGCAGCTATCAATGCATCATATTGTGCGGTGCTGACATAGGCATAAGCTCGAGCTGCATACGGAGGGTTGCTAAAAGGAAACATTGGGTAAGCCAATGGATTTGCTGCACTAGGTATAGGATAAATTCCCCCTTCGTTTTCTTGAGGTGGCAGATTATGTTTAGCTACCAAATCGCGCAATATTTCATTCCAGCGCAAAACAGCACCTGCACTCCAATAGTTGATGAGGTCTTTTTCATCATCACTTAAGTCTTTTTGCCATGCTTTTATCTCTATCAATTCTGATAAATAATTGGCACTCTTTAAGGTATCTGGTGCAGGTACAGCAAACTCGTTTGGTGCAGTTAACAAAATTGGCAACCATGTACCTGCATTTTCATCTTGTTGTATAGGATTCAAAGCACCATATTGTTCACTTCTTGTTTTGATGTCTTTTTTGCAAGCGCTAAAAAACAAGCTAACAAATACAATTGTATATAATTTTTTCATTGAAGGATTTTCTAGATTTTAAAATTTGTTGTTTTTGATGCGAACAATGTAAAAAACACCTGCATTTATCATTGAAGAACGACCTACATTTCTGCCTACTACGACTTGATTGAATCCACCAGTCAAGGAAAGTCTATCTGCTTTTTTAAACGTATATTTTGTATTAAAACCAATCGATGTCATGTTCATTCTATTGCTCACAAAAGGCATATTATTTTGCGATATATCAAAACCACCCAAACTAGTCCAATTGTTCAGTACAACTTCTGCAATTAAACGATTATTACGCCAACCTGTACGAACATTGTATTGCATTGCATTGGGCATTTGCACTTCGTTCGAATTGATGAGTTCTGTTGTATAATAGGATTCCCTGTCCAGGGTTACATTGCCTCGGTATACATAAGTACCTGAAATAGTTGCAAAAAAAGATTTGTTTTGAAAGTCAAACAATAAACGAGCTATACCATTACGACTTCGTAGACCCAAGGATAATGGTAAATAATCGGGCGTATAATTACCAACGGGAAATGTAAATCCACCGATTGCATATATTGAAATAATACTCTTATTGATTTTGCGCTCAAAAGGCATATACTTGATAAAAATAGATCCATCTTGCAAACCTCTCATCCCATGTAATACACCTTGTGATGCATTGGTAGAAACATAGTTAAGACCGAACAAAAAATTAAGCTTTGAAGTCACACCATAGTTACCCATAAAACTATAGGTTTGATTGGAGACTCTTCCAAGATTCGCATTTTTACGTTGTTTTGTACCTTCCCAATAGGTATCCCAACTCGAGTAACTATACATTGGACCAGCACAGATATTGTTCTTTTCCATCATGATAGCATCTATATCAGTTTGTGCTATGCTTGTATGCATACCAAAACACAGCAATAACGCCATTACAAACTTGTAATGTATAAATCTATTTTTTTTCATAACCTGATTTTAAACGAATATAAAACTAAATTACCTTTCAAAAAAGGTTTTTAACAAAAAAGCAAACCCAAAATAGGTTTGCTTTTTCAATTTTATAATTAAACTATTATCCTACTAGAGCATGGTATGCTGCTGCATCCAATAAGCTAGATGTATCTGCACCATCTGCCATGGTTACTTTAACCATCCAACCTGCACCGTATGGATCTTGATTCACAGCCTCAGGTGCACTTTCTAAACCTGCATTTAATTCAGTGATAGTTCCACCAATAGGTAAAAACAAATCAGAAACAGTTTTAACTGCTTCTACAGTTCCAAAGATATCACCACCGTTCAATGTTTGGCCTACTGTGTTGATGTCTACAAATACGATATCACCAAGTTCGCCTTGTGCAAAATCAGTAATTCCAATGGTTGCAATATTGCCTTCAATGCGAATCCATTCGTGATCGCTTGTGTACTTTAGTTCTGATGGAATGTTCATATTATTTTAAATTTTCGTTTGTAAGGGTAAAATTAGAATACTTTTTATGAAATACAAATTAATTCACTGTTTCTTCTGTTTGTGTAGCTTCTAAATCGTGCAACAAATCCAATTTTTTAAGGATTCCAAACCATTTAATCATTTTTTTCATATCGCTCACATACACACGTTCTTTGTCAAACTCAGGAAACAATTTTGCAAACATTGCTTTCAAGGCTTTATTGTCTGCTTTGCTATAGTCAAAACCTTCCAAATGAGCTTCGTTTTTCTTAAAACTTAAAAAAACCTCATACAATCTTACATTGTCAGTCTCAGTATAAACTTCAATACTATCTAATGGTGTGACATTGTGTGAACGTGCTGCCACAAATTTTGTGGTGTTGTCATCTAGGTTCTTTACTATTGCTCCATCACTTTTAGTGGACATCAATTGGTATAATCCGCTTAATCCCGATATGGCTACGAGTTCGTTATATTTCATGTAAAATTTTTTAGTGACGCAAATTTATGTTTTTCATCGGGAATAAAAAGTTGTTTTTTTCATTTAGATTTACCAAATGTTCATCAGATTAGCCCTCATTTTACTTTTTTCACCATTTATTTCCTTCGGCAAAATTTGTTGGCTCAACGATTTGATTTCCTTTTTGCCATCAAAATTCTATATTGACTCCATTCATGCCAATGAATATTACTTTAAAACAAGCGAAAATGCTCAAATCAGCATTCAGAATGATACATTGACGATACTTTGTATAGACACAGTTGAAATCGAATTAATAGCAACACATATTCTAACTAAAAAAGAAGTTCGATTTAAATTTAAAGCAAAACCAAATCCTTTTTATAACAAGAGTTGGCATACAAAAAGTTTTATGGCAATAAAATCTGATGAAGCCCAATCATTTATGAATTTTTACTTTTTAAAATATTTACATAAGCCATTTCCAGAATTTGAACTAAATGATCCTTTTCAGCATGTATATTCAAAAAAAAATCTGCTGGGCAAAACGACGCTCATTGATTTTTGGTACTATGGTTGTTCGGCATGCATGCTTGAAATACCTAACTTAAATAAACTTCTTTTGGCAATTTCGAATGATAGTACTTTACAGCTTTTGTCATTTTATGATTCTAAAATAAGAGTTGACAAAAACAAATATCTTGAATATGAAGCAACGAGTTTAACGAGAATAGTAGATGGAATAAAAGATACTTCGTTTCACTTATTAAAAACACCTTTAACTTTAATTCAATTGCAAGAAACAAAAACATTTAATGAAGAACTGCATGTTAAATTATTTCCTACCAAAGTAATTATTGATAGAAATGGAATTATCCGTCATTTTATATTTGGTAGTTCTAGACAAGATGACACATTAAGTTTGTTACACAAAATAAAAGAAATCAGTGCTCTTTATGAATAGTAGTTTATATTTTATTGAATTGAAAAGAGTTTAAACTATTTAAAAAAATGAAAGTCAATCTGAGTAGAATAAAAATGAGTATTTGGAATTCAACATAAAATTCAAAAATTGCCCATATATTCATGCCGATTTAAGAAAATAAAATCAATAATAGACATTGGTAGTCAATGCAATTGACTTAGGTGGTTAATTTAAGGATTCAGGTCAAATCAAAACTAACCTAATCAAAAATACCTTCTACAGGGTATTAGAAGATTTAGGGATGCTTTTATTTTTGTACAAAATTAATTACCATGAATAAAATCTTACTTTCTACGCCCTTAACATTTTATAGCTTCAATGTTTTTTCTCAAGCCAAACTAATTGCTACAAGTGGTTACAACTATAACACGATTACCAGCAACTACGATTTAAAAGACACCTCTCGCTTTTTTTACAAATCTATGAATCCTACTTTCTCAGGACAAAATGTTGAGGACGGTTATGTGAGTTCAAAGCAAGACTCCTCCTGGATGTTTGGCGTAAATGGCGGAAATATCGTATTAAATGCTCGAGTGTTTTTTGGCTATAATCCAACTTAAAATTACACACAAGTGTACGATGATACCATATACAGTAGTGGGGTTCCTGCTTATGCCTATCATACCGATTATTACCACAATGGCATAAATTATGATTCAAGTATTACCATACAAACTACGCTTGCTACCAATACGACTACCACAAACTTTAAATCTTACACACATCAAAACGCACTCAATCAAACAGACACCTTGTGGTATGTTTATTATAATGGATCTGGTACTTATTCAAGTACCTCTAAAGATGTCACAACATACAATGCCAATAATTTATTGGACAGTATGATATTTTATACTTCCCAAGCTCCTACATGGTACAAAGCGGCCAAACGAGAATACACTTACAATGCGAATAACCAAAAAATAAAATTGATAATAAATGGTTTCGATCAACTGAGTCAACAATATCAGCCTATGGCACGCGATGAATACATCAGAACAAATGGTGTAGAAATGGATACAATCTATACTCAATTGTGGAACACTGGTTTTTCAGTGTATGATACTACAGTTAAAAAAGGATATATTTATACAGCAGGCCACTTGTCTAAGATATACACATTTACCAGAGAGACCGTTACAAACAATTGGATTCCCAACCCTTATGCTGCTATCAACAATTATTATTATAATATACCATTATCGATTGGCCATATACAAAAAGAAAAATCAAAGCTTACCCTTTATCCAAATCCAGCCTCTAATGAATTACATATCCTAGAAGATTTTCAACAAGTTGCTTATTCTATTTTAAGTACAGACGGAAAACTAATGCAACATGGAATCTTAAATGATCAAAACCTCATATCTATTGAATTTATTGCAAAGGGTGCTTATTTTTTAATCCTTGAAACCAATGGTCAAACCATCAGTCGAATGTTTCACAAACAATAACAAAATTTAGTCCAGATATATAGTGAAAAGCGAACCGACTGAGTCTTGTCGTTTCGCTTTTCTTTTTTTAGTTTATCTTTACCTCTCAATCATTTATTATCATGACTTTAAAATCCATTTTTGCAATTTCTTCGATTGCTTTATTTACAGCCTGCAATTCAGGCGACACTTCGTCAAAAAAAACCAAAACTGATGACGCCAATTTTGATGTCATGGCAGAATCATTTGCCGACCTTCAAGTATTGCGCTATCAGGTACCTGGTTTTGAACAATTGACTGCCAAAGAAAAAGAGTTGGCCTATTATCTTTACGAAGCAACCCTTTGCGGCCGCGATATGATCTATGATCAAAAAAGTAAGTATGGCATTATGCTACGCAAAACTATTGAAACAATTTACGGCACATACAAAGGCGATAAGTCTATTGCGGAATGGAAACATTTTACGGATTATGCAGGACGCTTTTGGTTCAGCAATGGTAATCATCATCATTATGGCAATGAAAAATTTATTCCTGCATGTAGTGCTGATTATTTTAAATCACTGATCATGAGTTCTGATACTGCTACTTTACCCAAAGAAAGTGGAGAATCTGTACAGGCCTTTTGGACACGCGTACAACCTTTGTTTTTTGACCTAAAAGTAGAACCAAAATGTGTAGACCTTCGTTCAGGTATTGATAATGTTGCCGCATCGAGCAATAACTTTTACGAAGGTGTAACGCAGAAAGAAGTAGAAGCATTTTATGATAAAATGCCAACTTCGGGCAATGCACCAAGTTGGGGCTTAAACAGTAAAGTAGTTAAAGAAAACGGCGTAGTGACTGAAAAAGTTTGGAAAAGTGGCGGTATGTATGGCACTGCAATAGATAAAGTCATTTATTGGTTAGAGAAAGCATCTACAGTAGCTGAAAATGAAAAACAAAAATTGAGTATCGACCTATTGGTAAAATATTTAAAAACAGGTGATCTTAAAACATTTGATGAATATAGTATAGCTTGGGTGAATGATACCGAAAGTAAAATAGATGGTATCAACGGATTCATAGAAGTGTATTTGGATGCTATTGGCAAAAAAGGAAGTTATGAAAGTTATGTCAGCATAAAAGATATGGAAGCATCAAAACGCCTAGAAGCTATAGCTAAAGAAGCACAGTGGTTTGAAGACAATTCACCTTTGATGCCAGAACATAAAAAGAAAGCAGTAAAGGGAATCATAGCAAAAGCAATTACTGTAATTGCTGAAAGTGGGGACCTAGCTCCTACAACAGCTATTGGAATTAATCTCCCAAATGCTGATTGGATACGCAAAGACCATGGTAGTAAATCTGTTTCATTGAGCAATATTGTACACAGTTACAATGTAGCAAGTGCTATCAAAGGAACATTGGATGAATTTGGATTGAATGCTGAAGTGATAAAACGAATGAAAGAATATGGTGCGTTGTCTTCAGACTTACATACCGATATGCACGAATGTATCGGTCATGCGTCTGGTCAAATAAACCCTGGGGTAGAAACAACAGACAAGACCTTGAAAAACTATGCTAGCTGCTTGGAAGAAGCACGTGCAGACTTAGTTGCATTGTATTATATCATGGATCAAAAATTAATAGACATAGGTGTAATGCCATCGCTTGAGGTTGGAAAAGCAGAATATGATAGCTATATCATGAATGGACTGATGACACAATTGACACGTATCAAACTCGGAGATGATATAGAAGAAGCACATATGCGTAATCGTCAGTTGAATGCAGCATGGGTTTTTGAAAAAGGGAAAAAAGACAGTGTAATTGTTTTTGTAAAACGCGATAATAAAACCTATGTTCAAATCAATGACTACAATAAATTGCGTACTTTATTTGGCGATTTGCTACGAGAAATACAACGTATTAAATCCGAGGGCGACTTCAAAGCAGGACAAGCATTGGTAGAAAACTATGGTGTAAAAGTAGACAAAGTATTACACAAAGAAGTGTTGGGCCGCTACAACACCTTGGGCTTAAAACCTTATCGTGGCTTTATCCAACCGAAGTTAGTAGCCCTAATGGATGGCGATAAAATCAAAGATGTAACTATTGAATACCCTAAATCCTTCTTCGAACAAATGATGGAGTATGGTAAAAACTATAGTTATTTGCCAATTAAAAATTAAACTCATATTGTAGAACTTAATTCTACATTAAAAAACCTAACACTAACATGTTAGGTTTTTTTTGTACTTTCGGTATATGAAAATAAATTCTATTATATATATTTTTAGTCTTAATATAGTTCTTCTTGTTTCAGCTTGTCAAAAACAAGAAAAAACTATAACTTATAAAGGTATATGTATGGTGAACTATGAAAAACAAGAGATGGATACAGTAAGCGGTCAAATTAATAATACCAAATGGGATACGACTTATACCGACCAAATTCTTGTCATCAAGGATACAAAAAATGATGTAATTTCATTTACACTTACGTATCAAAATCATTTGTGTCCTAACTTTAAAAATAATTATGAATTTAAATTATCCTCTACAAATTATAAATTCTTGATAGATAATGAAGGTTATGACAATTTTACTTTAGTAGATGATTCCTTGCGAAGATCAATGTATAGAATCACTGGAAGTCAAACCAATTATACAAAACAGATTATTGAACTCTACGCCAAAAAACAATAAATGAATAAACAATACACAATAAACGGATTTTTACTTTTAATAACATTTAGTTTAATTCTGTTTTCTTCTTGTTCAAAACCTAAAAAATATACATGCAAAAAAGGCTGTATCACCATAGCAATAGAAGGTCAATTGGTTGAT
>JBILCF010000202.1:0-4397 GCA_044353325.1 Chitinophagaceae bacterium
TTGCAGTGCAAATGACTGGAGCAGTTTTAGTACCCATTTATCCTTCCATTAGCAACATTGAATTGGCTTACATATTAAATGAATCTCAAATTTCAATTTTGTTTATTTCTGATAAGCATATATATAAAAAGGTCAAACAAATACAAGATCAAGTTCCATTCTTAAAACATATTTTTAGTTATGAAAAAGTCGATGAAATTGAACACTGGTCTAGTTTATTAAAGCCAATACAAGAGACAGAAAGTCAAACTATTCAAGCAATTCGCAAGACCATTAATGCAGAGCATCTAGCAACTATAATATACACATCCGGCACTACAGGTAATCCAAAAGGTGTTATGCTGTCACACAGAAATATTACAAGTAATGTATCAAGTTGTATGGAAGCATTTAGTTTCTGTAATAGCGATGAATCAATTTTAAGTTTCTTACCCTTAAATCATATTTTCGAACGCACTGTCATGTATATCTATATCAATAAAGGTGTTTCGATATATTTTGCGCAAGGAATGGAAACAATAGGAAATGACCTCAAGGAGGTTAAGCCTGTAGTATTTACCACAGTACCAAGATTACTTGAAAAAGTATACGAAAAAATAGATGCTAAAGGCAGTCAGCTTGAAGGATTTAAACGAACTATGTTTGATTGGGCAGTCAATTTGGCTTTGAAGTATGATATCAATAAGCCCAAATCATTATTATATTCAATCCAATTAGCCATAGCAGACAAACTAGTTTATGTAAAATGGCGCGATGCTGTTGGCGGTAAAATTAAAGCGATAGTTACAGGTTCAGCTGCTTGTCAAGTTAAACTTCTTCGCTTGTTTACTGCGGCAAAAATTATTGTCATGGAAGGCTATGGCCTTACTGAAACCGCTCCCGTGATTAGTGTAAATCGATTTGAGGAAAACAACAGACAATTCGGGACAGTTGGCACCATCATTAAAGATGTAGAAGTTAAAATAGGTGAGGATGGCGAAATTATTTGTCGTGGACCTAATATCATGATGGGCTATTATAAACATCAAGATTTGACAGACGAAGTGATTAAAGATAGTTGGTTTCATACGGGCGATATAGGCGAAATACGTGAAGGTAAATTTTTAAAAATTACGGATCGTAAAAAAGAAATTTTCAAATTATCTGCAGGGAAATACATTGCACCATTAGCCATTGAAAACAAAATGAAAGAATCTCCTTTCATAGAACAAATCATGGTTGTAGGTAGCAATGAGAAATTTGCGGGTGCGCTCATCGTACCAGCTATAGAAAAAATTAAAGATTATTTTTCCCGCATGAGTGTTCAAATCGACCATAGTGTCGATATTACTACCGACAAAGACATCTTAAAATTAATCAGAAGTGAACTCGACAAATTCAATAAATTATTTGCAGCACACGAACATGTCAAAAAATTTCAATTGATAAGCAACGAATGGACCATTGATGGTGGTGAATTAACACCTACACTCAAGCTCAAGCGAAAGAAAATCATGGAGAAATATGGGCATTTGGTCGAAAAAATATACGCCTGATAAAATAAAAAACACATATTTGCACAAATGTGACTTTTGAAATGATATTTCATCATTTTCCTAGCCATCAATTTTTGGTCCTATAGTTTAATGGATAAAACGGAAGTTTCCTAAACTTCTGATCCAAGTTCGATTCTTGGTGGGACTACATTATTATTCTGATTTTCGTCTTATAATTACTAAAATTCAAGCTTATATATTCGTCTAGCTTTTTTAGAATACCTATCTTTGGCCACATTTTTTCAAAATGGATAAAAAACTATTATTAAAAGCATATCGACTCATGATGACTGCCAAAGCAATGGCTGACATTTACGAAGAAAATCGATCGATTTGCAAATACGTTCATAGCACGTCTCGAGGTCATGAAGCAATTCAACTCGCAACTGGCCTTCAACTCAAACCTCAAGATTTTATAAGTCCGTACTATCGCGACGAAAGTATCATGTTAGGCATGGGCTGGCGTCCATATGAAATGATGTTGCAATTGTTGGCCAAAGGCGATGATCCATTTACTGGAGGTCGTGAGTATTACAACCATCCTAATTCAAGACGAGCAAACGTACCCAAAATCATACACCAAAGCAGTGCGACAGGCATGCAAGCTGTACCCACAACTGGTATAGCTCAAGGCTTTCAGTATATCGAAAAACTCATAAGCGCACAATCTGAAACAGTATTGAACGAAACAGAATGGGAGAGTTTCAATGCAATCGTTAAGGATAAGCCTGTTGTGGTTTGTTGTTTTGGCGATGGTAGCATCACTGAAGGCGAAGTGAGTGAAGCTTTTCAATTTGCTGCGCTCAAACAACTTCCTATCATTTACCTTGTCGAAGACAATGATTGGGGTATTAGCGTCAGCAGCGATGAAGCACGCTCTATGAATGCCTATGAATTTATTGCAGGATTTAAAGGCATCGAACGCATGCAAGTGGATGGCAGTGACTTTGAAAAAAGTTATACCTGTATGGAAAATGCCATTCATTATGTGCGCGAAAATCGCAAACCCATATTAGTTCATGCAAAAGTGCCACTGATAGGCCATCACACGAGTGGTGTTCGTAAAGAATGGTATCGACCCGAAGATGATTTAAGCAAACACTACCAAGACGATCCCGGTCCTAAATTGCGGAAGCAATTACGTAAAAAAGGTATTTCGGAAACTGAATTGGACGCGATCGAACAAGAAGAAAAAGAATTTATCAGTAAAGAATTTCAACTCGCAGTGGATGCTCCAGACCCCAATGCAGCTTCAGTCAGCGATTATGTATTTGCTGATAATCCAATAGTTGAAGAGACAGGTTGCAGAATGCCTGCCAACGGCGAAAAAGTAGTGATGGTAGATGCTGCATTACATGCCATTGAAGAATTGATGCGCAAACATCCCGAATGCCTGTTTTACGGTCAAGATGTGGGCAGACGTATAGGCGGCGTCTTTCGTGAAGCAGCAACCCTGGCTGAAAAGTTTGGAGATGATCGTGTTTTCAATACTGCTATCCAAGAAGCGTACATTATAGGTAGCACCATTGGCTTGAGCGCCCTTGGGCTAAAAGCGTTTGTAGAAGTTCAATTTGCAGATTATATCTATCCAGGTATCAACCAATTGGTGACCGAAATATCCAAATCAAGTTATTTAACCTGTGGCAAATTCCCAGTCAGTATGGTATTGCGCGTACCTATTGGTGCTTATGGCGGCGGCGGACCTTACCATAGTGGTAGTATAGAAAGTTTATTGGCCAATATTAAAGGTATCAAAGTTGCTTACCCAAGCAATGCAGCCGATTTGAAAGGCTTATTGAAGGCAGCATATTACGACCCCAACCCTATCGTGATGCTCGAACACAAAGGCTTGTATTGGAGTAAAGTTCCAGGAACCGACGATGCTAAAACCATAGAACCTGATGCAGATTACATCTTACCATTTGGAAAAGGGTTAAGTGTATTGCAAGCTACAGAAGAATCGATAGACAACGGCGAAAGTATGTGCATCATTACTTATGGCATGGGAGTGCATTGGGCTAAAAACGCCGCTCAAAAATATCCTGGTTGTGTAGAAGTGATTGATATTCGGACTATTTATCCATTGGATGAAGCATTAATATTCGCGACTGTAAAACGTCATGGCAAATGCCTCGTACTCACCGAAGAACAGTTGCGCAACTCCTTTGCTGAAGCCATGGCATGTCGTATCCAACAAGACTGTTTTTATCAACTTGATGCACCAGTCAAAACACTTGGCGCCTTAAATCTACCAGCTGTTCCAATGAATGTGCTGCTAGAAGCAGCCATGTTGCCAACGGTAGAAAAAGTAGAAAAAGCCATTGGTGAATTGTTGTCATATTAAATCTAAACTATTCATTTTTTAATTTAAAAAAAATTGAAAGATTAAAGAGAATGTTGTAATATTGCATTCCCTTATTGAGCTCAGATGGCGGAATTGGTAGACGCGCTAGACTCAAAATCTTGTATTCGCAAGGATGTGCAGGTTCGATTCCTGTTCTGAGCACAAAACCACCTTTTTAGGTGGTTTTTTTTATGCCTGAAAGTATTGTAAAATCTATATTCCTTTATTTTTAGTTTCCTTTACTTTCTTTTAGCTTCTCACTTTTTGTCCTTCTATTGTCCGTTGGTATAACGCACAAGGTTGGATTTTGTGTACTAGCCTGAATTAAATATATTATTTATCGCATAGAATACTATGAACGTATAACACCACCACGGACACCGATTAAGCTATTTGGTTATACTAATAGTACAGATTGGGCAATGTTTATTTCTAATAATATTAGAATTGTATGATCCAATTATGGGAATACAATTTCTTTAAATTGTTTTAAGGTTGAATGATTTGAAAATCTTTAT
>JBILCF010000203.1:0-4385 GCA_044353325.1 Chitinophagaceae bacterium
AAAATTTACCTTGGGTCAACTTCATAAACTTTATGAAGCCATATTAGATAAAAAAATAGACAAACGAAATTTCAGACGAAAAATTCTAAAATTGGGGATTTTAACAAGCCTCAACGAAAAACAAACTGGTGTGGCGCACAAACCATCTAAATATGTGAAATTCAATGAACAAAACTATAAAAAGCTTTGCGAAACTGGCTTTGACAATTTTTCATTTTAAAATTCAACATATCTATTGGTCATATACTATTGTTAAAAAAGATGATTTATACTTAGTGTAATTTTGACATTAACAAAAACCGTTTTATCTTTACTCTACCAAGTTGTAAATTGTAATATTAATTATTGTCCAATGAACAACGAGATTATACAACTATTATATGAACAACAAGAAGAAAACAACTTTTGAAAAACTTGCCCCATTCAATATTATTGTATTTGGTGGTGGTGGCGATTTGGCTATGCGCAAAATTTATCCTGCATTATTCCACAGATATTTAGATGGACAGTTTGGAGAATCTTTTAATATTGTTGCAGTAACCCGTAAGGACAAAGAAGGGTTTCCTTTTCTAGATGAATTAAGCAAATTCATCAACGCTTCAATGAAAGAAAATAAAAACATTACGAGTGCAATTGAAAATTTTGCAAAAAAAATTAAGCTTATGGTTATTCAAAACCATACAGTAGAGGATTATAAAGAATTAGCAACCTTCTTGCATACATTTCCCACATACCAAAATATATATTATTACTCTACCCCATCTTCTGCATTTGGTAGTATCAGCAAAACATTAAAAGACTCAAATCTTGTTAGTGAAAGCAGTAAGGTTGTTTTAGAAAAACCTCTTGGAAATAGCCTAGAAACTTCAAATCAAATTAATGCAGAAGTGACACATGCATTTCATGAAAATCAAATATATCGAATTGACCATTATTTGGGTAAAGAAACAGTTCAAAACTTAATGGTCCTTCGTTTTACGAATAATCTTTTTGAACAAGCCTGGAATGGTGAAAATATCGACAACATACAAATTACAGTTGCCGAACACTTGGGTGTTGAAAATCGCGGAGGTTATTACGATAGTAGTGGTGCGCTGTTAGACATGATTCAAAATCACTTGCTACAATTATTGTGTTTAGTAGCCATGGAACCTCCGAATGTACTCGAGGCGAATGAGGTTCGTGTAGAAAAATTAAAAGTATTAAATTCTCTTCGCCCATTTAATAAAAAAACAGTTCAAACAGATACAGTAAAAGGGCAATATACAAGAGGCATAATCGATGGAGAAGAAGTAAAATCGTATTTAGAAGGCATTGAAAAATATGATTCAAAAACAGAAACGTATGTAGCCATTAAAACCTTTGTAGATAATTGGCGATGGAAAAATGTACCTTTTTATTTACGTACGGGTAAGCGAATGAAAAAAAGGTATTCAGAAATTGTCATCAATTTTAAAACTGTAAAACATAATATTTTTTCGAATCAAGAAAAAATGCCTCACAATAAACTGATTATAAATTTGCAACCCGACGAACGAATTGAGCTGGTGCAAATGACAAAAATACCAGGACCTGGCGGTTACAGATACCAACCTATTTCTTTAAAACTAGATTATAGTGATACGTTTAAAGAACGATTCCCAGAGGCTTACGAACGTTTACTGATCGATGTAATTCGAGGCAACCAAACCTTGTTTATGAGTCAAGTAGAATTACAAGCAGCTTGGAAATGGACAGAATCCATATCTAACAGTTGGAAAGAAGCAAATCAGCAAAACATCTTATACGAAGCTGGCACTTGGGGACCAACGGATAAAATCATGGAAGGTGATGACACTTGGGAAATAAAATTATAACTATGAATATTGTTCAATTCAAAACAAGTAAGGAGCTAGAAAATCAACTTGCAACACAAATTGCAGCAAAGTTAGATTTAGCTATTAAAAAAAATGGCAAAGCACATTTATTGGTTTCAGGTGGCACAAGCCCTATTGGTATGTTTCATTTACTTTCTTTAAAACAATTAGATTGGAAAAATGTAACCATTGGATTAGTAGATGAAAGATTTGTTCCAAACTCAAGTGAAGCAAGTAACGAACGATTAGTAAAAGAAAACTTAATGATAAACGAAGCTCAACAAGCTCAATTTATACCTATGGTTCATGCACTTGAAAATGAACTTGAGAATCTTGCCATTGCAAATGCTAGCTATAAACAATTTCATCAAGCTATTGATGTATGTGTACTTGGTATGGGCGAAGACGGCCACACAGCTTCTCTTTTCCCGAATGATAAAGCCTCTCAGAACAATTTATTAAGTGACAACATTTCACTACTTTCAACATTATCTCCTAACGAACCTAAACATCGAATTTCTTGTTCTAAAACAATGCTATTGAGTAGTGATTTCATATATATCATGTTATTAGGCGAATCCAAAAAAATAGTATTACAACAAGCTTCGGCCCAAAAGTTACCAATATCTTATTTTACAGAAACAGAAAATAAAGTAGTAGACATTTATTATTCAGCTAAAAAATAAATTTAACATGCCACATCCAGTTATAGAAGAAGTAACCAAACGAATCATTGAACGAAGTAAAGAAAGTCGTAAACATTACATCAGTCAAATGCAAGCAGCATTTGATGAAGGTATAACCCGAAATGTTTTGAGTTGCGGAAACTTAGCTCACGGATTTGCTGGCTGCCCTTCCGATGAAAAAGAAAAATTAGCTGACACCAAAATGCCCAATTTGGCTATTGTTACAGCTTATAACGACATGCTTTCTGCACATAAAACCTACGAACACTATCCTGAAAAAATACGAAAACATGCTGCAAAATACAATGCTGTGGCACAAGTAGCTGGTGGAGTACCTGCAATGTGCGACGGTGTCACTCAAGGTCAACCTGGTATGGAATTGTCCTTATTTAGTAGAGATGTGATTGCATTATCGACTGCAGTTGCACTTTCTCACAATATGTTTGATGGAACAATAGGTTTAGGAATTTGCGATAAAATTATTCCTGGGTTAGTGATAGGGATGTTGAAATTTGGTCACCTCCCAAGTTTATTTATTCCTGGAGGACCAATGAAGTCAGGTATTACAAATGACCAAAAAGCAAAAATAAGGCAGGATTTTGCCGAAGGTAAAATAGGACGTGCTGAATTATTGAAAGGCGAATCTGATTCATATCATTCTGCAGGAACATGTACATTTTATGGCACTGCAAATAGTAATCAAATGTTGATGGAAATCATGGGTTTGCAATTACCTGGTTCTAGTTTTATCAATCCTGATACTGAACTGAGAGAGCTAGTAACCGAAGAAGCCATCAAACTCTTAAGCGCTAAATGTCAACAAAAAACTTTTGAAAATTCTTTGAGCGTTATTTATAACGAAAAAGTAGTTGTCAATGGACTGATTGGTTTGTTAGCAACAGGCGGTTCTACAAATCATACGATCCATTTAATAGCCATGGCAAATGCTGCCGGCATTAAAATCAACTGGCAAGATTTCTCAGATTTATCTGGTGTAATTCCTTCATTGACAAAAATATATCCCAATGGATCAGCAGATGTCAATCAGTTTCATGCTGCAGGTGGCATGTCCTTTGTAATTCACACACTGCTACAAAATGGATTATTGCACAATGATGTACAAACCATATTAGGAAAAGGTCTACATACATATACACAAGAACCAAAAATAAAAGATGGCAAATTAGTTTGGGAAGAAGGTATTCAAGAAAGTTTGAATACAGATATTATTCGTCCTGTATCAAATCCATTTTCTACTCATGGCGGTATCGTTATGTTGCATGGAAATATTGGTAGAGCTGTCATAAAAACATCAGCTGTAAAAGATGAACATTTAATCGTAGAAGCAGAAGCCATTGTGTTTAACGAACAAGAAGATTTAATAAGTGCTTTTAAACGAGGTGAATTAGAAAAAGATTTTATAGCGGTATTGCCCTTTCAAGGTCCAAAGCAAAATGGCATGCCTGAATTGCATAAACTTACACCTACTTTGAGCGTGTTACAAATGAGAGGTTTTAAAGTCGCATTGGTAACCGATGGTAGAATGTCTGGCGCCTCAGGTAAAGTTCCTGCTGCCATTCATTTAACACCTGAAGCCAAAGATGGTGGTATCATATCAAAAATAAGAACCGGAGATTTAATACGCTTAAATGCAATTACGGGTGAACTATCTTGTTTGAATTTCCCTTTGGTAGAAACACGGGAGTCATCCACAAAGGACAATTCAACCACGTTCGGATTTGGCAGAGAATTATTTGCAAACATGCGTAAATTAGTCACCACAAGCGAAGAAGGTGCTAGTTTTCTTTAGCAAAAAAAATATTTTATAATGGTACAAAATAAT
>JBILCF010000204.1:0-4369 GCA_044353325.1 Chitinophagaceae bacterium
CTTGCTACAGCAGTTCGAGCATTTAAGCGTGTATTGATAGAATCTAATATAAAGAATATTTTTGCGGTATCTAAGATATTACCTGGTTTTCTATAATCAGTATACAAGCATTTCAAGTCTTTCATAAATGCAGTATCAGTAGTTAATTTGGAAAACCAAAAAGGGGCAAGATCAGTTTCGTTTGGACAAGATCCACCTAAATTGTAAGCCCAACCTGTGTCTTTACTACTTGCACATGATTGTGTATTGCTCCAAGCCAAATCAAAAGCCCACAATGGACCAGGTCTCAATTTTTTTGATTTATCCTTGTACATGAACATGTTTTTACGATAAGCTTCATTGTTACGACTGATTTCGTTCATGATCATAAAGTCTGCAAAACCGTTGACGGCACCAAAACGTCTCCAACCCAAAACAGTATCTTGAAAGTTGGCTGCATTCATTGCATTTTCAAAACTATCGATATGGGATTCAATATATGCTTTTTGAGCAGGTGTAATATCGGATGCATCTGGGTAGTCTATATTAAATTTAACTTGTTGAGTACTAGCATAAGGTGGGGCATAATTACTAATCCAACCGTTGCTTGAACCTTCATTTATGTTTAATATATAACCGCCAGTCATATTTTCGCCAAAATTATCAAGGTTAGTCAATTTGGCAATATCTAATCGACCAGCTACACGTTTAATTCGCTCGCCAAATAAGTAAATACCTGCATATTGGCCATTGACAACGACTTCGCAATGTTTCATTCGAGGTGCATAGCGACCCATTTGTTCGTGCAACTTCATTGCTAATACATTACGTGCTAATGAGCGATCTGTATAAGAGGAAAGCAAAACCCAGTCATTTTCGCTTGGCATGCCTAACAATGCAGTGTCAAGACTAACATTATTTGTAATCCATGTTTCTACAGTATATGATTTTTTAGGGAAAACATTACTACCTCTTGTTTTAATTCCAATCATTCCAATATATGTTGCAGGATCTGTAATACTATTCGTACCTGAAACGTTATCTATAATATTCATCGTTCCTTCTTGTTGGTTCGAATCAATTGGATTGACCGTATTTATGATAATAATAGGTAAATTCGTAGTTGTAAGTTGTGCATTAGACACGTTGCTAAATAACAAACACCCCAAAATGGAAAAACAGAGTTTAATTTTGTTCATGATTACTTAATAATTTAATAATGTGCAATTTACAGCCAAAATTCATTCTTTCATGGGATTTATCGGTGAAGGTGTTGTTTTTTTTGGAATTTGAATCTAACTTTATCACTTAAACTAACGTCTAAGTGTTAAATTCGCACTTAAAAGTTAATAATTATATTATATGAAAAAAATAGCTATATTATTTTTAATGAGTATTTGCATTAGCAATTATGTCAAATCACAAGTCCTAATCAATGAATATTCGTGTTCAAACACGACTACTGTATTGGATGCATACAACCAACGCAGTGATTGGATGGAACTATACAATGCTGGAGCCACAGCATTGAATCTAACTGGTTATTATTTATCAGATGACCCACAAGATTTAATGAAATGGCAAATACCTGCTGTTACTCCTATGAACCCAGCTACGCGTAAAATGGTTTATTTCAGTGGAAGGGGGGTAGTACATTTGCCTTCAAATCAAATACACCCCGATTTTAAATTACGACAAACAATAGGTGATTGGGTGATATTGTCCGATCCAAGTGGTGTTGTTGTAGATTCTTTTAAACTAAGAATTACACAACGCAACCATTCATGGGCTAGAACTATAGATGCTTCACCTGATTGGGGATTATTTAATATTCCTACACCAAATGCTACAAACAATGCTCAAACAGCGTTTACAGCTTATGCTCCAAAAGTAGTTTTTAGTGTTGCACCTGGTTTTTATACAACAACTCAAAATATTACATTAACATGCCCTGATCCTAACGTAACCATTCGTTATACAATAAATGGTTCTGCACCTACAGCAGCTTCAACTTTATATACTGGACCTATTGTTGTGGCTACAACTACTGCAATAAGAGCAATTGCTATTCATAACACTGCAACAATTTTACCTAGTCAAATTGAAACCAATACCTATTTTATCAATGAAAGTTCACAGTTTGAAGTAGTATCAGTTTGTGGCAATTATTCTGGGGCAGGAGCTTTGTTCAATAATTCGCAACCAACTTGGAGTTCTTTTGAATATTTTACCAATACAGGAACTCAAATCTTAGAAATGGAAGGTGGTCGTGCAAGTAGACATGGTAATGATTCTTGGGCCTATCCTCAAAAAGGAATTGATTTTGAAGCTATGGATGAAAGCGGTGATAAAGATGCATTTTATCATAAATTATTTGGAACAAGCTTACGAACAAAATTTGATCGTATCATGTTGAAAGCTGGAGGTTCTGATAATTATGATGGTGGTCCAAATAACAGTACGCATTTACGTGATGTTTTCGCTCAGACTTTAGGAGAAAAATACAATATGGATTTAGATTTTCGTCGTTGGCACCCATGTTTGTTGTTTATCAATGGACAATATTGGGGCCTTTATGATATGCGCGAAAGGGTTGATGGCGATTATTTTGAATATTATTATGGTAAAAAAAGAGAAAAAGTGGATCATTTGTCTTACTGGGGTGGTTTAAACATCAGACTTGGCAGTGATACTGGTTGGAATAATTTATATAGTTATATCATGGCCAACAATATGGCTGTTCAATCTAACTATGAACATGTTAAACAGTTTTTGAATGTTCGCAGTTTTAATGAGTACTTTATTATTAATACATACTTAGTAAATCATGACTGGTTAAATTGGAATACAATGTGGTGGAGAGGTAGAGGGAATAATAATCCAATCAAATGGCGTTATGCAATGTGGGATATGGATGCGATTTGCGGATTGAACAATCCAAATTATACTGGTTTAAGTACTACTTCTTATCAGTTTGACCCCTGCGAACCTGCTACTTTGTTTCAAAACAATTCATCTATTAAACACACCGATATGATGGATAGATTAATGAATAATCCGGAATTTGAACAAAGTTATAAGGATACTTGGATTGATATGTTCAATGGGCCATTAGCATGCCAAAATATGCTAGCACATTTTGATTCTATCGTCAATATCCTTACGCCAGAAATGGCTCGGCAAGCGACAAACTGGGGAGGTACTATGGCAGGATGGCAAGCTAATTGTACAGCAATGCGTACTTTTATTACAAATCGTTGTGCTGTTATTGGTACTAAATTAGATAGTTGTTTAGACTTAAATCCTCAAGAATTAAAATTGAATGTAAGTCCTCCAGGATCTGGAACTATAGCTTTAGATGGTAGCACAAAAGCACCTTATGTATGGTCTAGAGTTATAGAAGGGGATTCAATTTATAATTTAAAAGCCACTCCTACAGGTGGACAATATTGGGCATTTGACCGTTGGGAGAAACAAGAACCAACTAATGTGTTTAATCCAAATGCAACAACAGATCAAATACAATTCGATTTCAAAAAGAAAGATTCAGTAATTGCGTTCTTTAAATACTTCAATTATGATTCAGTTGAGGTTACTTTTGATGTTAATCCTCCAGGAACTGGTTCTATTACCTTAAATGGAACCACAATTTCTTCGTATCCTACAACTTTAACCTTAGATAGACGTTATGCTTATAACTTGTTAGGTAATGCCTTCCCAACTTATAAGTTTATCAATTGGACTAAAAACAACGCGAATACAACTATAGTTCCTCCTGATCAAAAAAGCGCAGTGTTGAACTATATGGACAAAGAAACAGTTGTTGCTAACTTTGAATTTGTACCACCACCACCACCACCACCACCATTGCCTTTGCTCAATGAAGTTGTGAAAAATGTGTTTGTTCCAAATGCATTCTCCCCCAACAATGATGGTAAGAATGATTTGTTCAAAGCTACATTAGGAATTGATGCAACCGGAATTGATATGGTGATTTTTGATAGATGGGGCGCTGAAGTATTCCATGCGACTAAAATGAATGCTGGATGGGATGGAACATACGAGAATGGCAAAAAAGCAGAAATGGGTACTTATCAATATGTAATTAAAGTGAGATTTAGGGATCAAAAAGTTGAAACCTACACTGGAGATGTCACATTAATGAGATAAGTCGTTCAAATTATCAATATTATTATAAAAGCAGTTGTTTCAAAAACAACTGCTTTTTTATTTCTTTTTTGGACAACTTAATACTTTGCTTGTTGTCGCAATAAAAAAAATGTACCTTTGTATTATTACTAATGGTTTTTGACGCCATGATGTAAAAAATAATATTTAAAAAAACTATGAGTAAATCACAAGAGACATTTAACAAAAAAGAAAAAGAAAA
>JBILCF010000265.1:0-12648 GCA_044353325.1 Chitinophagaceae bacterium
CATCCATATACGCTTTACATTGCACACAAAGTTGAGAGATGTTTGATACAAGTTGTGGATTTAAATTATTTTCATTCGTTGCTTGTATTCCAAAATTCGAAATGATTGTAAGCGCATCCATTAATCTTTTCAATCCTTTTTCTGCATCTTGCAAACCTTTGACATTGATATCTAATTCGGAAGAATAATGTGTTTGTAAAAACAAAAATCGAACTACAGAAGGTGCATATCCTTTGTCTAACAATGGATGATCGCCAGTAACAAATTCTAATGGTAATATAGAATTGCCAAATGACTTACTCATTTTTTGCCCATTAAAATTGAGCATATTGGTATGTAACCAATATTTAGCGCCACCATGGTCGCAATAGCCATTGTTTTGTGCTATTTCACATTCATGATGTGGAAATTTCAAGTCCATACCACCGCCATGAATATCAAAATCTTTACCTAAATATTTTGTGCTCATAGCTGAACATTCTAAGTGCCATCCAGGGAATCCCATACCCCAAGGCGAACGCCATTGCATAATATGTGCAGGAGTAGCGGCTTTCCACAACGCGAAATCAATTGAATTTCGTTTTTCATCTTGTCCATCTAAATCGCGATACCCAGCAATTAAGTCATCAATATTTCGACCAGACAATACGCCATAGTTGTATTGTTCATTATACTTTTTTACATCAAAATAAACAGAACCATTGACTTCATAGGCAAACCCCTTTTGGATTAATACTTCAATCATTTCGATTTGTTCTAAAATATGCCCTGTTGCAGTTGGTTCAATTGTTGGTGGCATAGCATTGAACAACTCCATCACTTGATGAAATCCAACGGTGTATTTTTGAACAATTTCCATAGGTTCCAAACTTTCAAGTTTTGCTTGGGTCTCCATTCTATTCACACCTTCACCTTGTTCATTGGTCAAATGCCCTGCATCGGTAATGTTTCGAACATAGCGTACTTTGTACCCACAAAAAGTTAAATATCGATATATCATATCAAACGATGTGAATGTTCTCACATTGCCAATATGCGCGTTACTATACACTGTTGGTCCACAGACGTACAAGCCCACAAAAGGTGGATTTAAGGGTTCGAATTTTTCTTTTTTTCGAGTTAGGGAGTTGTATACGTGTAATGAAGACATAGGGCAAATATAAAATGAGAATTTGAGATTCTGTGTTATTCGAAGGAAGACTTGATATTAGTTTAAAAAATCAAAAGACTTATTTGCTTTAAATATCCGCTGAATTATAATCTTTTTTTCAGTTCCAACATTTTATCTCTCAACCTTGCTGCTTCAATAAAATCTAAATCTTTAGCAGCTCGTTCCATCATTTTTTTAACAGCTGCTATTTCTTTTTCTAGTTTTTTTATTGATTCATATCCTACAACCTTTTCTTCGGCAGCCATAGGCGTATCATCCTTAATGGAATATATTTTGTGCTCTTCATACCCTTTGATATCTAACACTGATGTTTGATGCATGATCTGATCTATAGATCTTGTTATAGTAGTTGGGGTTATGTGATGTTCAGTATTGTGTTGTATTTGTTTGATTCGTCTACGATTTGTTTCATCAATCGTACGTTGCATGCTATCAGTCATTTTATCGGCATAAAAAATAACTAATCCATCAGCATTACGAGCAGCACGCCCTGCAGTTTGTGTGAGAGAACGTTCATCACGCAAAAAACCCTCTTTATCGGCATCTAAAATTGCAACAAGTGAAACCTCTGGTAAATCCAATCCTTCTCTAAGGAGATTAACACCGATAAGTACATCAATATTGCCCAAACGAAGCTCTCTCAATATTTCAATACGTTCTAAAGCATCAATTTCACTATGAAGATATTTACATTTTACGTTTATTTTCAATAAGTATTTCGATAGCTCTTCAGATAATCGTTTGGTCAATGTTGTTACCAATACACGATGTCCCATACCTACTCGTTTATCAATTTCATCGAGCAAATCATCAATTTGATTGATACTTGGTCTTACTTCAATAGGAGGATCGAGTAATCCAGTAGGTCTGACAACCTGTTCTACCACTTCACCCTCGCAAAGCTCCAATTCAAACTTACCAGGCGTAGCACTTACAAAAACAACTTGTTTCATCATACCTTGAAACTCAGTAAAATTTAAAGGTCGATTATCCAATGCTGAAGGCAATCTAAATCCATACCCTACCAAATTCATTTTACGTGCTCTATCACCACCATACATGCCACTAACTTGCGGTAATGTTACATGACTTTCATCTATAACCATCAAAAAATCATCTGGAAAATAATCAATCAAACAAAATGGTCTAGCACCTGGCATTCGTCGATCAAGAAAACGAGAATAGTTTTCTATGCCTTTACAATACCCGAGCTCCTGGATCATTTCAAGGTCATAATTGACTCGTTCTTTGATGCGTTGTGCTTCTATAAATTTAGCTTCCTTTTTGAAGTAGGCTTCCTGCGCCATCACTTCGTCTTGAATCTCATGTATAATATTCTTCATTTGGTCTTGAGGAGCCAAATACATATTTGCGGGGAAAATAGCTGCATCCTCTACAGATTCTAATTTCTTACCTGTAGTAGTTTCAATACGTTGTATGGCTTCTATTTCATCGCCAAAAAAAATAACACGATACCCATAGTCAGCGTATGGCAAATTGATATCAACCGTATCTCCTTTAACACGAAACATTGCTCGGTCAAATTCTATATTATTTCTTGTATATAAACCTTGTATCAACTTATGCAAGAAATTATTTCTACCGAAATTTTTCCCTACAGAAATTCTGATGATACCATTTGCATATTCTGCTGGATTACCTATACCATAAATACATGAAACTGATGCCACAACAACAATATCTCTTCGCCCACTTAACAAACTAGAAGTGGTTCGCAAACGAAGTTTCTCTAATTCAGCGTTGATGGCTAAATCCTTTTCGATATAAACACCTGTACTTGGCAGATAAGCCTCAGGCTGATAGTAGTCATAATACGATACAAAATATTCGACAGCATTTTCGGGAAAGAATTGTTTTAATTCTCCATACAATTGCGCTACTAAAGTTTTGTTGTGTGTAAGCACAAGGGTTGGCTTTTGAGTTTGTTGAATCACATTAGCCATCGTAAATGTTTTACCAGAACCAGTAACACCCAATAATGTTTGGTATTGCTGGTTAGCCAACACACCTTCCACCAATTGTTGGATTGCTTTGGGTTGATCTCCACTAGGTTGATATGGTGATTCTAATTTAAACATATTCTGAATGCAATTTACAAAAAAACGCCGATGAATAACTCCATCGGCGTAACTAAATTATAGTCAATTTTTTAATTAAAAATCATCATCGTCATCAAAACCATCATCGAACAAATCTAAGCCCAAGTCTTCATCAATTTTAAAATCATCATCATCATCACCTTTTGTAGATTTTTTTGATTTTGTTTTAGAAACTGGCATATCAAATTCCTCAAATTCATCTTCAAATTCGTCTTTGCCAAAATCATCATCGTCTTCGATATCATCGTCCATGTCATCATCATCATCGTCATCATCGTCATTTTTAGATGTTTTCTTAGAAGAAGCCTTTGTAGGTTTTTTACTACCCATCACCTCATCGTCATCATCGTCGTCATCATCATCATCTTCCGAAGGTGATTTTTTCTTAGATGTAGCTTTTTTTGTCTTAGGTTCAATGTCACTTTTCGGTGTTGCTGTTTTTTTAACTGGTTTTGCTTTCATACTTCGTTCAATTTCTAATGTAAATTTTCACCATATTTTTCAAACTGAAAAATTTTTTTTGATAAAATTTTAAATTTTTTTTTGTGATTCAAATTACATATTCACTAATTGCTCCCGACCTACTCCATTTGAAACGAAAGAGACCTTAACATTCGTATTTTTTTCAATCAAATTTACGAGTTGATTAAAACTATCTGGCAAATCAGTTTTAATTTGACAAGTTGATAATGGTTTCTCCCATGCATTGATTAGTGTATAATTGGGTTGAATTGATTTTTCATTTATATCATAAGGAAAATGGACTGTTTTTTGATTATTGATCGTATAGGATTCACACACATGAATTTCGTCCATACCATCCAATACATCTGCTTTAGTAATGATTAAATCAGTTACCCCATTAATCATACAGGCATAATTCAATGCTACTAAATCAATCCAACCACATCTGCGCGGTCTGCCTGTAGTAGCGCCAAATTCGCTCCCAAGTTTACGCAATTTTTCACCTACTTCATTGTCCAATTCTGTTGGAAATGGCCCACTTCCTACCCGAGTACAATAGGCTTTACTAATGCCATATACTTTGCCAACATGTTGCGGTGCTATGCCTAAACCAGTGCATAAGCCTGCGGTAATGGTATTGCTCGATGTCACATACGGATACGTGCCAAAATCGATGTCTAGCATAGTTCCCTGAGCACCTTCGGCTAATATTTTTTTACCCTGATTAATTTGTTCATTTAACCAATATTCAACTGCAATTATATTGTACTGTTTTAATTTTTCAACAGCAGCAAAAAAATCAGTTTCTAAATTGTTCAAATCATCTAAAACCTCACTTTTAGGCAACATATGTAAATGTTTTTCTTTAAGTGATTGGTAACGCTCGTTAAAATCAGGTTGCAAAATATCACCAACACGCAAGCCATTGCGTCCAGTTTTATCCATGTAGGTAGGGCCTATACCTTTGAGCGTGCTTCCAATTTTATTTTTTCCTTTAGCTAGTTCGCTTGCTTTGTCTAATATTTTATGTGTAGGAATTATTAAATGCGCTCTTTCGCTGATCAATAAACTTGATTTAAGATTGACGCCAAGGCCAGTAATCTCTTCGCACTCAATTTCAAATGATACAGGATCAATTACGACACCGTTTCCTATTACGTTGAGTAGTTTTTCATGAAATACTCCAGAGGGAATAGTATGTAAAACAACTTTTTTATCGCCTAAATATAGTGTATGTCCAGCATTTGGACCACCTTGAAAACGAGCAATTATATCATATTTTCTTGCCAAGAAATCTACAATTTTCCCCTTACCTTCATCACCCCATTGCAAACCTAATAAAACGTCAACCATATACTTTTTTTTAAATTCTAATTCCTATAAATCAATGCTTTAATAGCAGTTTTTTAAAAAATAATTTCTAACAAATTCCAAATCGGCATTAGGCTGTAAAGATATTGTCAGAATACTACAAAAAAAAAATCCCGCATGATAATTGCAGGATTTTTTTTTATTGATTTTAAATTATCGGACTAGAATAACATCACCTTTTTTGATATATGTATTTCCGTCACGTGTACATGTATATCTGAGTATGTACTGATAAGTGTCTACAGGAGCTTCTTGACCATTGTCATATCCATCCCATCCTTTTCTGTAATCGCTTGTTGACCATACTTTATTACCCCATCTGTTGTAGACTTCAAGTTGAATAAGTTGGACACCTGCTGTTGTTAATACCCTGAATTCATCATTATTACCATCACCATTAGGTGAGAATGCATTCGGAATAAATGCTATATCGCAACATGGTCCTTCCTCGATATAAACTGAATCCTTGATTTTACAGCCATAAGCATCTGTTATCTCCACTTTATACAAACCAAAATACAACGTAGATGCAGTAGGAGTTGATTGTGCAGGGCTTGTATTCCACAAGTAGCTATATGGTGGTGTACCACCAGATACATTTGCTGTTGCCAAACCTTCATTACCCTTACCGTTACAAGCTAAATCTTGTTTAGTAATATAGTTCCCTAATGCACTAGCAGGAGGGTTAACGGTAAAGAATGTTGAGTATTCACAACCTGTGGTATCAACAACACGTAAAGTATAAGTACCTGCTTCAAGGCCAGTAAACACACCTGATTTATTGATATATAAACCTGGGGACAAGTAATATTTGTAACCACCACGTCCACCAGTACCAGTTATAATTGCTTTGCCGTCTTTAGAGTCAACACAATTCGCACCAGTTAAATCTATTGTAGCACCAACTTCTTCAGGTTGTGTCAATTGAATCAATGAATCTCTCATACAACCCAATACATCACGAAGTGTCATTACATAGTAACCTGCAGGAATATTTGCAAACGTACCATTGTTTTGGAATGGACTATTGTTTAATGAGAACTGTATCGGAGCTACACCACCTGCAGCTGTTACACTAATTGCACCATTAGATTCTCCAAAGCAAATCGGCTCAGTCAAACTAACGTTAGTAATAATCAATTGAGGATTTTGTTTCACTTCTATAGAAGTTGTCATAGTACAGCCGTTTGCATCAGTAACAGTTGCAATATAAGTGCCTGCAAATAATGTATTAAAGAATCCAGGAGTAGGCTGAGCTCCAGCAGGATTAAGTGAATATGTAAATCCACCTACACCACCTTGAGCACCAACTGTAATTGTACCAGTTGCATCACCATAACATGCAACATCTTGAACATTAACTGTATTAAATGTAATTGCTGGTGGTTCAGATATTTGTATCCCTGAAGATATAGAAGTACAACCATTTACATCTGTTACAATTATTGCATAAGTACCTGCTGGTACATTTATAAAGTTACCCGCGGTTGCTTGTGTGCCTAAATTAGGGTTAATGGAGTATGTGTAAGTTGGCGTACCACCATTTGCATTGATTGAAATTGAACCAGTTGCAGAACCATTACAAAGTATATTGACTACAGCTGGAACGCCAATTGTCAATACTGATGGTTCAGTGATACATATCACAGTTGTAATATTACACCCATTCACATCAGTTGCTGAAACTGTGTAACATTGAGCAGTTAAACCCCCGAATGTACCTGTAGTATTTGATTGAGCAGAAGGATTCAAAGTATATGTTACAGTACCTGTACCACCAAGAGCTGGGGCCACAATTGAACCTGAAGTTCCACCATTACATAATACATTATTACCAACAGGATTATCCCAAACCAATTGAGCTGGATTTGTTAAACAAATTTGGGTTGTAACAGTACATCCATTGCCATCAACTCCAGTAATTGTGTAACATTGTGCTGTTAAGCCTGTAAAGTTACCTGGTGTAGGTTGTGTAGCAACTGGACTAGAAGTAAAGGTATAACCTGCACCAATAGTACCACCTGAAAGGGTCATAGATATTGTACCCGAAGCATTACCAAAACATAATGGATTAGTTGATGTTGCATTTGAAATTACAAGAGCAAGAGGGTCAACTAAAGTCAACGGTGTTGTTTCTGTACAACCATTACCATCTGTAGCAGTTACAGTAAATGTACCAGCACATAGTGCAGTAAAATTACCTGTTGTATTGGATTGTGGTCCTTGAGGATTGATTGTATATGTGATAGTACCAAAACCACCCGTTGTTGTCACATTTATTGCGCCATTACATGCATTGTTACAATTTGCATTTGTTGCTGTTGCTGAAGTATACACAATAGGTGTTGAACCAGCAACGTTTACATTTGTTGTAATTGTACAACCATTTGCATCAGTAACTGTCACTAAATATGTAGCTGGACCAAATCCAGACAATGTTAATGGGCTTGCAGCAGGACCTACAGAAATTGCGCCTGATGTAGCTGAATACAAAGCTGTTCCACCTGTTATATTTAAGGTTATAGTTCCATTTGCTTGACCGCTACAAAGCGTAGAAGTAGAAGTTGCATTTGTAATTTGCAATGCATTCGGTTGCGTAATTGTAAATGATGCAGTCATAGTACAACCATTTGCATCAGTTGCAGTAATGACATAAGTATTTGGTGCCACATTTGTATAAACACCTCCTACACCTACTAAAGCTGGAGCCGATGTATAATTTATAGCACCAGTACCACCTGTTACATTATAAGTAATAGTACCATTATTTAAACCATTACATGTAACATTTGTTGATGTAGCTGTATTAGTTTGCAATACTGGAGGTTCAGTAATTGTACCTGTAGATGCAGCAGTACATCCACTTGCATCAGAAGCTGTAACAACGTATGTATTAGGACATAATCCATTGAATACACCGGTTGCATTTGTTGCTGGCGATGGATTTATAGAATATGAAGTAGCACCTGTTCCATTTACTGTAATAGAACCATTACACAAACCATTACAAGTAACATTCGTTATTGTTAAACTAGTTATTGAAGGTCCAGTTAATGGATTGACAATTATTGCAGTTGAGTTTGTACAGCCATTTGCATCTGTTACTGTCACTGTATACGTACCAGTTCCAATATTGGTAAATGTACCAGAAACAGCTTGCGCTGGCGTACAAATTGAACCTACAGGACTGTTGAGTGTATAAGTATAACCTGCTGTACCACCAGTAGCTGAAACTGTAATTGTTCCATCACAACCTGGGTTACACGAAGGACTAACAACCACTGGAGCATTAAAGTTAACTTGAGTCGGTTGACCAATAGTTAATGTAATTGTAGCAGTTATAAAGTTAGCGTCTGTTACAGTTATGATATAAACTGTGTTTGCACACATGTTTGTAATCGCACCTGTGTTCGCATCAATTGACGCTGTTGCAGATATGGCGTAAGTAAATCCACCTGCACCACCATTTCCAGTCGCTTGACCTGTACCATTACAGTCACCAAAACATGCCACATCAGTTCCAACTGCTGTTACGGACAATGGATTAGCTAAACAGAAAGAAGTAGTTCCTGTACACCCATTTGCATCAGTAACCGTTACTGTATAACAAGCGCCACATAAATTACTCATAGCACCTGTCGCAGGATTTATAACTGGAGTTCCTGTACCCGCAATTGAATATGTATACCCTGGTGTTCCACCTGCAGCCGCAGCTGTACCTGTTCCATCACAAGCCAATGGCGTAGATGGATTAACCTGGGTTGGTATTGTAACTGTTGGTGGAGTTGGAGCAACGAGTAGAACTGTTGTTTGACCTGTACATCCATTTGCATCAGTTACTTGTATAGTATAAATCGTACCTGCACACAATGCACTTGCCGCGCCAGTTGCTGCATTGATTGTTCCACTTGGAGATATAGTATATGAACCACCTACAATAGATGTTACAGTTGCAGTACCATCACAACCTGGAGAACATGTTGGAGGTGTAGTTGCTGTTACATTGATACTTGGTGCATTTGGTGCATTAAGCAATACTGTAGTTGTACCAGAACAGTTGTTAGCAGTTGCAGTTATTGTGTAAGATGAACCAGAACATAAACCTGAAGCCAATCCACCTGCAGTTATAGTAGGTGAACCAAATCCAGAAATCGTATAATTTGCTCCAACTATAAATGTTACTTGAACAGTACCATCGCAACCTGGAATACAAGTTGGATCAGTTGAAGCAGTAACAACTATTACAGGAGCTACTGGTGCTACTGGAGAAATTGAAGTTGTAGAAGTACAACCATTCACATCAGTTACCGTAATTGTATATGTTATACCATCACACAATGCACTTACATCACCTGTAGTTGAATTAATTGTTCCACTTGGGGCTATTGTAAATACATTGGTACCATTACCACCTGTTGTCGTAATTGTTGCAGTTCCATCACAACCTGGATTACATGAAGGTTGAGTTGAAGTATTTATTGCTAGTGTTAATTGTGCTGGTTCAATAATATTAATCACTGTTGTTCCTACACAACTATTTGCATCTGTACCAGTTATTGTATATGACCCATTAGCACCGCCACATAAACCTGTAATAGCTCCTGTTAATGAATTTAATAAAGGAGTACCAGATCCAGCAATTGTATAAGTAATACCTGCTGCAATTGTTAATTGTGCAGTTCCATCACAGTCTCCAAAACATGTAACTGGAGTTTGTGCTGTAATTGTAACTATTGGTGAGTTAGGTGTTGACAAAGAGATATTTGTTGTTCCTGTACAACCATTCGCATCAGTAGCTGTAATGACATAGTTTGTCCCTGCACATAGTCCTGTAAAGGTTCCTGCTGGAGCTTGAACAATACCTGCATTTGGAGCAATAGAATATGTATATCCTGCAGCACCTCCTACAGCACTAATGACTACTACACCATCACATCCAAGTGTACAACTTGGTTGAGTACTTGATGTTACAGATGCCACAACTTGAGTTGGGCCTCCAATTACAACAGTAGTAGTTGTAGAGCATGAATTATTATCAGTTGCAGTAATTGTATACGTACCAGCACATAATCCAGTAGCTAATCCGGTAACATTTATTGTTCCTGAAGGAGCAATTGCATATGTATAAGCAGGTACACCTCCGATAGGAGTTGCTTGCGCTGTTCCATCACATGCACCAAAACAAGACTCATCAGTACCAACTGCAGTTACTGCACATGGTAATACAACAGCACTCACACAGAATGTTGTTGTTTCTGTACAACCATTTGCGTCAGTTACTGTTACGGTATAACAACCATCGCACAAAGCTGATATAGCACCAGTCGTCGCATTGATTACACCAGGAGCTGTTATTGCATAAGTGTATGGAGCTAAACCACCTGCACCAGTAGCTAATGCTGATCCATCACAAACCAATGGGATTGTAGGATTAACGATTGCAGAAATAGCAATTGTTGGTGAAGCTGGTGTGTTTAACAAAATTGTTGTTTGGGCTGTACAGTTGTTTATATCTGTTACAGTTATTGTATAAGTTGTCCCAGCACATAAAGCACTTGCTGCTCCTGTATTTGCATTGATTGTACCACTTGGTGCTATTGTAAATACATTGGTACCATTACCACCTGTTGTTATAATTGTTGTGGTACCATCACAACCTGGGTTACATGTTGGATTCGTTGTTGTGTTAATTGCTAAGGTTAGTACTGCTGGGTAGGCAATATTAATTACTGTTGTACCAAGGCAACTATTTGCATCTGATCCTGTTATTGTATATGAACCATTAGCACCGCTACATAATCCCGTTATTGCTCCGGTTAATGAATTTAATATTGGAGTACCAGATCCAGCAATTGTATAGGTTATACCTGGTACAATTGTTAATTGTGCAGTTCCATCACATAAACCAAAACATGTCACTGGAGTTTGAGCAGTTACAGTTATAATAGGAGAATTTGGCGTAGACAATGTAATATTCGTTGTCGCTGTACAACCATTACCATCTGTGCCTGTTATCACATAGTTTATTCCTGCGCATAAATCGATAAAGTTACCTGCAGTTGGTTGCGCTACTGCTGGTACTATTGTAAATGTTATTGGACCTGTTCCGCCTGAGCCACTCACACTCAACGTTCCATCACAACCTGGTGTACAACTTGGTTGGGTACTTGATGTGATATTTACTACGACTGCTGTTGGCTCACTGATCGTTACTGTTGTTGTTGCTGTACATAAGTTTAAGTCTGTTACGGTTATTGTATAAGTACCTGCACACAATGCTGTTGCTAAACCGGTTGTCGCATTAATCACTGGTGTACCAGGACCTGTTATTGAAGTATAACTATATGCTGTCGTACCACCAGTTGCACTTGCTTGCGCACTACCATTGCATAATCCATTACAAGTTACATCCGTTACAACACTCGCACTTGCTGCTAATATAGCTGGCTCAGTGATTGTAAAGCTTGTTGTACCTGCACATAAACTTGCATCGGTTGCTGTTACTGTATATGTGCCTGCACATAAACCTGTTGCAGCACCTGTTGCACTGATTAATGCTGAACCAGGACCTGTTATCGTGTAAGTTACACCAACTAAGGTCGTTACTTGAGCTGTTCCATCACAAAGTCCATTACAACTTACGTTTGTTGGTGTGCCTGTCACAGCTATCACTGGTGATGCTGGAGCATTCAACAAGACTGTTGCTTGGGAACTACAGTTGTTTACATCTGTTACTGTTATCGTATAAGTTATACCATCGCATAATGCACTTGCATTACCTGTTCCTGCATTAATTGTACCACTTGGTGCTATCGTAAATACATTCGTACCATTACCACCTGTTGTCGTTATTGTTGCTGTTCCATCACAACCTGGGTTACATGTTGGATTCGTTGTTGTATTGATTGCTAAAGTTAGTACTGCTGGTTCTGTAATCGTTACAGATGTTGTACCAATACATTGGTTCGCATCGGTTGCTGATATCGTATACGTACCTGCACATAAGCCTGTTGCTGTTCCTGTTGCACTTATCGTTGCACTTGCACCAGGACCTGATATCGTATAAGTTACACCTGCTATTGTAGTTACTTGAGCACTACCATCACACAAGCCATTACAGCTTACATTCACTGGAGTGCCTGTTACTGCTATGATTGGTGCATTCGGATTTGATAATGTAATATTAGTCGTTGATGTACAACCATTACCATCTGTGCCTGTTATCACATAGTTTGTACCTGCGCATAAATCGATAAAGTTACCTGCAGTTGGTTGCGCTACTGCTGGTACTATTGTAAATGTTATTGGACCTGTTCCGCCTGAGCCACTCACACTCAACGTTCCATCACAACCTGGTGTACAACTTGGTTGGGTACTTGATGTGATATTTACTACGACTGCTGTTGGCTCACTGATCGTTACTGTTGTTGTTGCAGTACAAAGATTATTGTCTGTTACGGTTATTGTATAAGTACCTGCACACAATGCTGTTGCTAAACCGGTTGTCGCATTAATCACTGG
>JBILCF010000205.1:0-4349 GCA_044353325.1 Chitinophagaceae bacterium
ATCAAAATACCTATAGCGATAACAGCTATTTTCGCATCTAATTTTTTCTTTGTAAAAAGCCACAAAATGCCAGCAGCCAAGAGGATAAAAAATAGCGATCGTAAGCCATCTTTCATAGCCAATGAAGGACGATCTTCGACTATAGCATTGTAAATTTTTGTACCCGCTTGCTCGTTGCCACCTGTCATCTGAACCAATTGAGTTTTTAACTTATCGTCGCCTGGTCCTTTGAAATCCATAAAAAATCGACTACCTAGACCAAATACGATACAAATACCACCGGTTATAAGAACTGCTTTTTTTAGCACATCAAGTCGTTTTTCAGCATTTAATTTATCTGAAATAAATTCATGCAAGGCCCAAACGGCTATCAAACAAAACATAAAACCAGGTATAACCATTGCCATACTTGGTGTACGGAATTTGTTGTACATCGGTAAATGGTCAAACAAAAAGTAATTGAATCCACTGAAATGTTTACCCCACGACATCATAATTCCGAGAATGCCTACCCCGAGCATAAACCATTTCAGCCTATTTGGAATAATAATTAATCCAAGTATACATAGCAACATAACAATAATACCAAAGTAAACTGGTCCTGATAAAAATGGTTGAGGTCCCCAATACGTAGATGCATTTTGACTAAATTGTTCTGCAGAGGCTTCGCCAGCCAAACTATTGACAGCTTCGTATGTGCTAGAACCACTACCTACATCGGTTCTACTTCCACCACCGTATAAATTTGGAACAAACAAGGTAAACGTCTCACCCAAACTTTGACTCCACTGAAATGCATAATCTTTGTTTAAACCTCCATCTTTTTTTTCTTCTTTATTACCCAATGTCAACTCGCTTTTACCACCTCTCATTGTTTGTGAAGTGTATTCTTGAGTCAGCATCAATTGGTCTAAACTTGGCCCAACTGATACGATACCAATAGCAATCATAATCGCACTTGAAATTGCAAATTCTTTCAGTTTACCTTCTTTTAAAAACTGAACAAAGTAACCAATGGCCAATACCAAGAGAATGATGATTAAGTAATAATCGATTTGGTACATGGAATTTGAAATCATTAAGGATAAACCAATCAAGGCAGAACCGGCTCCAATAAGGTATTTTTGATGATAAACCCAATTCATTCCTGCCAATACCAAAGGCATATAAGCTATACTAAACATTTTTGTATTGTGACCAGCTGCAATTATTTGCAAATTATATGATGCAAATGCAAAAGCAATAGCTCCAAATATTCCAACCCATCGATTCACTTTCCAGCTTTGCATCAAAACATAAAAACAAATCATTGCAATTAGAAAGAAAAAAACTGGACTTGGTAATATATTGGTCAAGGTTTCTTGTATAGGATAAATTAAATTCGATTTACCACGCATGTAATGGGTCACAGTAGGCATACCGCCAAACATAGAATTGCTCCACATTGGATTCTCGCCAGTTTTTTCATACCAAGCACGTGCTTCTTCGCTCATACCCATCCAATGCACAGTATCACCTGCAGAAAGTTTGTTGCCTTGTAAAGCAGGATAATTATACGCAAAAGCAATCAGAATAAAAACGCCAAGTGCGATTAAATGTTGAATCAATGATTTTTTCATGATAATTTATTTCGAGGCTATAAAATTAGTTTAATTCAACTATTAAAAAAATTGAAATCATTGAAAGTGAGTTAAAAATAAACAATTAGAGCATTTCGGTTAATGAAAACCCAACTTCACTACCTATAGCTACTCCCATACCACCCATTCGAACACCTATAAACACATGTTCTGAATGCTGCACTACTATAGGTTTTTTTGTAGGCCCAAACGCCATAATTCCTGTCCATTGCATATCAATTTCAAAAGCTTGATTAGGCAAAATTATTTGCTCTAGTTTATCCCATAAACCTTGCTGTATCTGCTTATTCAGTTCAAACTGTGTTGTGGTTTCTGTTTGTTTATCTATATTTCTACCACCACCAAATAGTATGCATCCTTTGTATTCTCTAAAATAATAATAACCTTCTTCGAAGTGAAAAATTCCTTGAAATTTTAAGCCTTGAATGGGTTTGGTAATGAGTACTTGCCCCCTACCTGGAGTTACATCTATTTGAGGTAAAAGTTGCTGCGCAAATGCGTTTGTACAGATAATTAGTTTATTCGTTTTAAATATTAATTCATTGTTGAATACCGGATTATAAGAAATCACATCTACATTATTCGTTTTATCTTCAAAGGATAAAACCTGACAACCCGTTTTTATTTCAACTCCCATAGACATTACCAATTGCAATAAATGCTTCATCATTAACCCTGTGTCTATCTCACCTTCACATGTATTTTCGATTAATGCGTGTACTCCTTGAAACCCAAATTCTTCTAGTTTTGCATTGTTGAGTTTAAAGGCATCCTGATTGAGTTCATTACGCAAAAGATGATTGCAATATTCAATTTGTTCCAACGCTGAAGCTTCTTTTTCAAAAATAAGCTCGTAGCTTCCATTGGCTTTGTAGCCCAATTTATTTTCGCCCAAAATTGACTTTAGTCGCGACAATCCTCTCTTACGCAAAATAAATAAATTCAATACTTCTTCTTCACTTGAGGTTTTTAAATCATCTAATATTTCTGTCAATGAACCCATACAAGCAAAACCTGCATTCTTGGTGCTAGCGCCAGAAGGGAGTAATCCGCGTTCAAGTATCAATACAGATTTAGAAGGATGTTTAATTTTCAAATAATAGGCAGTAGTAAGCCCCACTATTCCACTCCCAATTATAATATGGTCGTAGTGTATAAATTCATTTCTTTCCCAAATGGAGAGCATAAGCAACTTATTTTGTTTAATATTTATTACAACAACTTAATCATTTCATTGTCTACTTTTAAAAACAAGTGTTCAGGTTTTAGCGTACGCCATTCGTAAATAGTTGAAAAAACAATATAATTGTGTATCCTGGCTTTTTTGAAGTCGAACAATGTTTGATCTGAAAAATTGAGTGCTACAATCCAGCCACCTTCGTCTTTGATATCTTCATACCATTCTTCGTAATAATCATTTCCATCGCTATGAAAAGTCAGTATGTTTTCACCTATTAATATAAACTTGTAAATTTTTCGCGCTATCAATAAATCTATGATATTTCTTTTTAGGGTTTGGATATCATTTTCGATGGCATCATTCCATTCGCCCATGAGTTCAATTATCGCATAATTTTCATCGTAATCTGCAAACAAAATTTTAATGTACAGTGTACGTGAATCGATATCATCCCATTGAGGATGTATGTAATAGTTATAAACCGTATTTGAAAATTCAAATTCACTGTAAACACGTTTGTAGAAAGGCGATTTTTCGTCTTCTTCAGCTGAGTAAAAATCGCGCCAATTATAATATGGTTCTATATCATGCATATAGTTTGGAACTTAGTTTAAAATAAAAATTTATTATTAGTGATTAGAACACGAATTTATTCTATTAGTAAGATTTTCTTTGAATTTAAAACACTAAGTTTCTCATTCTATGTTCTGTTATTTTAAAGCATTTTCTAAATCAGCAATAATATCTTCAACATTCTCTATACCCACACTCATGCGTATTAGACCATCTGTAATGCCTGATTTAATGCGTAACTCAGGTGCAACTCCAGTATGTGTAGTACTTGCAGGATGCGAAATAAGTGTATCGCATGTGCCTAATGAAACAGCACTTGTACAAAGCGACAATTGATTTATAAATTTTTTACCTGCTTCAAATCCTCCCTTCACTTCAAAACTCATCAAAGCACCAGGATGCTTCATTTGTTTTTTACACAATTCATAATCCGGATGATCTTTTAAACCTAAATAATTTACGAAGGCCACATTTGGATGCGATGATAAAAAAGCTGCTACTTTTTCTGCATTTGCACAATGTCGTTCCATTCTAATTTCTAACGTTTTCAAACCATTGTTTAATAAAAATGCATCAAATGCATTTGAGTTTGCACCAAGCAGCCTATGATGTTTAGTTACTTTGGTTTTCATCCATTCTAAATCACGCCCCAACAATATACCACCAATGGCTGTACCATGACCATTTAAAAACTTGGTAGTAGAATGCATCACAAAGTCAACGCCAAATTTAAAAGGCTGTTGCAAGTATGGCGTAGCAAATGTATTATCTACTGCTACTTTGCAGCTATATTGATGTCCTAATTTTGTTAGTGCTTCTATGTCTACACATTGCAAAGTGGGATTTGCAGGTGTTTCGAGATAAAGTAATTTGATAGAGGAGTCATTTTTTAATGTTTCTTCTACAAGTGTCAAATCTTTAAAATCTAAGATGATAGTTTCAATACCACAAGTTGG
>JBILCF010000206.1:0-4339 GCA_044353325.1 Chitinophagaceae bacterium
AGTATCTGGAGTTTGAAAAACCCTTGGAATCGTTGTTTCAGGAAATAGAAAAAATAAAAGAAGTAGGTGAAAAAACGAAAGTTGATGTAAGTTCTGCCATTGAAGAACTATTCAAAAAAATAGATACCACACGTACCGAAATTTATTCCAACTTAAACGACTGGCAGCGCGTACAGCTCAGTAGACATCCCGAACGACCTTATACCAATTTCTACATAAGTCGAATATTTTCGAATTACCAAGAGCTTCATGGCGATCGCAATGTTCGCGACGACAAAGCAATAGTAGGCGGTTTTGCTATGCTTAATAACGAACAATCAGTGATGGTAATTGGACATCAAAAAGGGGTCAATACTAAAATGCGTCAATTACGCAATTTTGGCATGGCAAATCCTGAAGGCTACAGAAAAGCACTTAGATTGATGAAATTGGCCGAAAAATTCAATAAACCGATTATTACTTTTATAGACACTCCCGGCGCATTTCCTGGACTTGAAGCTGAAGAACGCGGACAAGGCGAAGCCATTGCCCGTAATTTGTTTGAAATGACCAACCTTACTGTACCTGTCATTTGTATTATTATTGGCGAAGGTGCAAGTGGTGGCGCATTGGGCATTGGCATAGGCGACAGAGTTGTGATGCTTGAAAATACTTGGTATTCAGTTATTTCACCTGAAAGCTGTTCAAGTATACTCTGGCGTACTTGGGATTTCAAGGAAACGGCCGCAGAACAATTAAAATTAACACCTAAACACATGAGTGAGTTTGGATTAATTGACGAGATTATTCCTGAACCATTGGGAGGTGCGCATACTTTTCCCGAGGAAATGTCAGTGATTTTGAAGAAATATATTGAAAAAACACTGAAAAAACTATCCGCTATCGATCCTCAAAAACGAATTAACCAACGCATAGAAAAATTTTCAAAAATGGGTTTTTTCGAAGAAACTAAAGCCTAACCTAAGCAGATAAATATAAGACGTGTCGTTTTTCCAAAAAATAAAAGATCGAATCATGCCTCAACCTCAAGTTGAGAACGCCACTTCATTGTTTGCTGAACAAGATCAAATCAAACATGAATTTATCCATTTTCCCACTGCATTTAGGGTCGGCTTGCTTTGTTATTACGAAGATTATGATTCTCAAGAAATTATCGGGAATTACAAAAAAAAATTAGAACAACTAGGATACGAATGTGATGCACTGATGTTTATCGATAAAAAGGAGCGTGAAAACAATATCTATCTTCAGTTTTTTGACCAAAATGATCTTGAAAAAAAGTCAGCCATACCTCATTGTCCCAAAACTGATCGTTTTATTGTAAAACGGTTTGACCTTTTGATCAATTTATACACGCAAGACTGTCCCCAATTATTACACATATCCAAGCTATCACAAGCAAAGTGTCGTGTAGCTCCTTTTTTGGATCACTTCAAAAATTACTCTGATTTGATGATACTTTGCGAGACTGATCTAAAAATGGAAACCATTATTCAAAATATCAACAAAAGCTTAAATTTAAAACCATATGAGCGCAAACAAATTTAGAGGCACAGGTGTTGCACTCGTTACCCCGTTTAAAAAGAACAAATCAATTGATTTTGAAGCATTGCGTAAACTTGTTGACCATGTTATAGATAATGGTGTAAATTTTTTGGTTGCTCTTGGTACAACTGCCGAAACACCTACCCTTTCTCATGCTGAAAAAGTAGATATTTTAATCAATGTAATCGAACAATGCAATGGCCGAGTACCTGTCGTAGCTGGACTAGGTGGAAACAATACCGAAGAATTGATTCATCAATTTAAGACCTATCCTTTAGATCAAGTAGACGCCATATTGAGCGTTTCCCCATATTACAATAAACCTTCTCAATCAGGCATTATTGCCCATTTTAAAGCCTTAGATAAACATTCGCCTAAGCCTATTATTTTGTATAATGTACCAGGTCGTACAGGTAGCAATATGACATCATCCACTACTTTAACTTTGGCCAATGAATGTGAAAATATCATCGCAATTAAAGAAGCAAGTGGAAACATGGTTCAATGTATGGAGCTTATACAACACAAGCCAAAAGGCTTTACAGTATTGAGTGGAGATGATAATCTTACATTAGCTCAAATAGCTTGTGGATTTGATGGTGTGATTTCTGTTGCAGCCAATTGCTACACTAAAGATTTTTGCGACATGGTAGATTCTGCGCTTAAACATGCTATAGTTCATGCTCAAAAACAACATTATAAACTTTTACCTGGCATGGATTTATTATTTGCAGAAGGTAATCCTTCTGGTGTCAAATGTGCATTAGCTGAAATGGGGCTTTGCGAAAATGAATTTAGACTTCCTGTAGTGCCTGTGAGCCATGCTACACATGAAAAAATAGCTGCATTTGTAAGATCAATCTAAGTTATGGAAAAAGCTCCCATAGTCTTGTTTGACGGCGTTTGTAATTTTTGTAATTATTGGGTCAATTTTATAATTAAACACGATAAAAAAGGGCTGCTTCGATTTGCATCACTGCAAGGTGAGTACGGTCAAAAAATACAATCAAAATTCAATTTGGATTCCACAAAATTAGATTCTGTCATTTTGGTTTTAAACGATCAGGTTTACCTTTATTCGGATGCTGTAATTGGAATTGGACAACAGTTGGGAGGTATTTTTAAACTCGCCATTCTATTTAAAATTACTCCACGTCCAATTCGTGATTACATCTATAAATTCATTGCTAAAAATCGATATCGTTGGTTTGGACAACCCGACTGTTGTATGATGCCCACACCAGAATTAAAAAAAAAATTTTTAGTATAATATTCAAGTTTAATAATCTTCTAATGCTAATTTCAATCATTACTTTTGATTAGCAATAATTTTCATGAAATTCATATACACCATTTTATTCACATTTATTATTCTACCAACTTCATTACGTGCTCAAGATGAACCTCATCGACGTTCAAAATATACTGATGCTTCAATAGTACTGGATAAATCGATAGACAGCATTGTAGTATTTAAAGCAAAACGGGAAATGATTGTATTTCATCATAAAAACAAAATAAAGGCCTATGTCATATCACTTGGATACGAACCTTTGGGCTGCAAACGATTTGAAGGAGACCTTAGAACACCAGAAGGATTATACATCATTAATGATCGAAATAAATATAGCTCTTACCACAAAAATTTAGGTATATCTTATCCAAATATTATTGACTCATTTTACGCTCGAATCAATGGACAAAGTCCTGGTGGTGAAATCAAAATACATGGATTCCCAAACAAACATCGTAAAGATCAAGAACAAGAATTACTCAATACTGACTGGACAGTAGGATGCATTGCTGTCTCCGACTGGGAAGTAGACGAATTGTACAACTGGGTGGGACTATATTGTCCTATATTAATTTTACCATAAATTCATTTTTGGGGTATAAACAAATTATACCATGTAAATTACGAGTTAGACTATTAAACAAGGCTTATAATATTTAATATTTCTATACCTATAGATAATAATGAATTGACTTTTTGATAAAATAATATACTTTTGTCGACAACACAATATTCACGTTTTTTACATGTACACGATTAACTTTAAATTTGAACAAAAAGGCCTAGAACCAGTCACTATAGCGAATTGCCCCATCGATGACAGCATCCTAGAAGTAGCATTGAAGAATAATATACATTTACACCACAATTGTGGTGGTGTATGCGCATGCAGTACATGTCATATTTATATTGAAAGTGGTGAAGGTTTTGTAGAAGAATTATCTGATAAAGAAGAAAACTTCATTGACAGAGCTAGAAATCCTAAAATAACATCTCGACTTAGCTGTCAATGCCTTTTATTGGAAGGCACAGGAACAATCAATGTTACCATTCCAGATCAATCATTAATCCACGGGGAATAAAATTACATTCTAAAACAATTCAACCATGCAATACGAACCGCCAATCCATTGGAACGACTATGAGGATATAGCTTTAAAACTGTATGAAAAATTTGGTGACGAAATGTCTGAATCAAAAATTTATCGTATTCGTTTTACAGATTTATTAGAATGGGTCCTTTCGCTTGAAGGATTTGAAGGAAAACGCGAAGAAAGTAACGAAGGTCATTTAGAAATGATACAAAGTAGTTGGGTATATGAATGGCGTGATAACCAGAAATAAATTAAATAATCTTCGCTAGAATCTTTACATTTCTCTATTTCAACTATTACCTTTACCTTTAAAGTTAAGTTAACTAAAAAATACGTTTAGCGAAATATGTCTCATATCCTGGTTATTGATGACGAAAAAAGTATCCGTAAAGCATTAAGTGAAATA
>JBILCF010000076.1:0-12581 GCA_044353325.1 Chitinophagaceae bacterium
AAGTTTGCATATCAGCGAGGGCGTATCATTGATATTTGTATATTGGTGCATGATGGTATACAAGTCGTAGATAAATTTTCGACACTCATCAATCCAGATTGTCATATTGGTAGTTTTTATACCAAGCTTTCAGGTATTACCAACGAAATGGTCAAGGATGCCCCACTCTTTCACGAAGTGGCAAAAGATATCTTGCAGTTTACCGAAGGGAAATTATTTGTAGCCCACAATTCGGCTTTCGATTATAATTTTATCAAAGACGAATTCGCATCACTGGGTTTTCGGTTTAAACGCGATACATTATGCACTGTTAAGCTAAGTCGCAAATTGATGCCAGGCAAAAAATCATATAGTCTTGGGAATCTGTGCGAATCGCTAGGCATAGTCATTCACGACAGACATCGAGCCGAAGGCGATGCAGTAGCCACTGCAAAATTATTGGATTTACTCCTCGCGCTCAAAACCCAAAATCCGACATACAAGACCAAGAGCGTAGCACAAATCATGACAACGCGCTTGGATAATATTAAAAAATATATCCTTGACAAATTACCTTCAAGTTGTGGTGTTTATTATTTTTTAGATCAACATCAAAAGATTATTTATATTGGCAAAAGTGTCGATATGTATGCGCGAGCAATCAGCCATTTTAATTCTGATTTGAAAAAAAGCAAAAGCATGTTAAACGATTTGTACAATGTAGATTATGTCGAAACAGGTAGCGAGTTAATTTCACTGTTGCTCGAAAGTGAAGAAATTAAACGGCATAAACCAAAGTACAATGCAGCGCGAAAAAAAGATGTCTTTACACATTGTATCGATATGTATGAGCGCAACGGAGTTAAGTCGTTTAAAATTGTTCCTTCTGAAGAATCGAATCATGCACTTTTATCGTTGACTTCATATAGTACAGCTCGCGAAAAGTTGGAATCCTGGATTGATATGAAGCAACTTTGCTTGCAATATTGCGGATTAACTGAGGAGGATAGTGTTTGTTTTAATCATCAAATAAAAAAGTGTCATGGCATATGTGCTGGACATGAAGATGCTGAAAGTTACAATGAACGTGTACAACAAATTATAACTATGTATTCTTACGATTATGACAATTTTATGATCATAGATAAGGGACGCAATGGAGATGAAAAATCAATTATTTTGATCCGTAATCAACGGTATGCAGGATATGGATACATCGACGAATCAGCACAGATAATGAGCATTGATGATGTCGGTTCGTATTTAGTTTCTAAGACCTCTTACCCCGATGCGGATGATTTAGTAAAGAGTTGGCTCAGACTGAAGAGAAGGGAGATTGTGAAATTCTAGCCACAGATTACGCAGATAGCATAGATAATTCTAGCAACAGATTACGCAAATAGCACAGATAATACATGACATAATTTACGTAGTAATAGAAGCCACAGATTACGCAGATAGCACAGATAATTCTAGCCACAGATTACTCAGATAGCACAGATAATTCTAGCCACAGATTACTCAGATAGCACAGATAATTCTAGTCACAGATTACGCAGATAGCACAGATACGAAAATTAATGAAAATAAATTAATACGAATTTTATGTGCGAAATTTAATTGTGCTGAAATAGTTTATTCACGATTGAATATTAAGTCCATACCACCTTGTTTTAAATTGAAACTTCGAATTCCACCATCTTTATCTTGAATAAATTCAAGCTCGATTTTAGCTTCTTCAAATTTGTACTTTAATTCACTCACTTTTTCCAACGGAAAAGCACCTTGACCTGTTGCTTGTGCAGTGAGTATATTATTGTCGTTAGTGATGGTGATTTTCATACCCAATTTTTCATTGGCATATATGCCATCTAGTCCTTTAGATTTATCTAAACTAACTACTTTTTGATCGAACGAAGGAATCGTATATGCTTTGTTGTAATAGGCACTTAACACAGCTATAGCTATCGAATTCATAGGATAGTTATAGCCATTGCCTAGAATACAAAAACTTGCTTTCTTCTCGGGATTATACGCTAGCATGGATTGAAATCCATCTATTCCTCCTGTATGTCCGTACCACCAATTTTTGTCAAACGGCATGCGTATCATACCTAAGCCATAACCATCTTTGAGTTCCATCATTTTATCTAACGATTTTTTAGAGATTAGTTTTCCTTCAAACAACGCACTTATAAACGAGCTTAAATCATACGTAGTTGAAACAATATTTCCAGCACCTTGAGGTATACTCATATGGGTTTCGGCAGATAGTATCCATGCATTGTTTTCGTATTCATACGATAAGGCTTGATTTTCTTTTGGATTAATTTTTCCACCTACATAGGTATCGCCAAGATTGGCTTTTGCACAAATTCGCATGCGGAGTAAATCTGCATAGGTTTTCTTTGAAATTTTTTCTAATATAAATGTCAATACTACATAGTTTGTATTGCTGTAACTATGAGTTTCTCCAGGTTCAAATTCTACTTTTCCTTTTTCAAATATTGAAATTAATTCTTGTTCGGTTTTGGGTTGGGTATGGTAACTCAAATATTTTTCGTTCGCAGTAAAGTTTTCCAACCCTGATCGATGCGAAAGAAGTTGTTCTATCGTAATTTTTGAAGCATTAGGTAGGCTTGGAAAAAAGGAACTTAATTTAGTATCGAGTGTTAATTTTTTTTCGTCTATGAATTGAAGTATCATCACAGCGGTAAACATTTTACTTATTGAACCAACACGATATTGAGTATACACATTTGCTTTTAGTTTGTTTGTACTATCACTATATCCAATAGCATGCTGATAAACAAGCTTGCCATTTTCTGCCAATGCTACACTCACCATTGCTTTTTGATACTTATCAAGCTGAGTCATGTAACTGTTTAGTTTTAAGCTGTCGAACTGGGCAGATAGTTGCGTAAAAGATAAGAGGGTAAGAAATGTAAATAATTGATTTTTCATGTGTTGGATTTTGAATAAAAGTACAAAACAAGTAGTTCATATATATTGCTTTTTTATGAGTGGTTTATTTTTTTAATAAATCGATAAATTTATACAAATGTGATTTCTGTCTTAGACCCTAACAAATAGTGGCGTATGACGAAAGGACAGATAGTTCCCAAAATTTGAGATTATATTTATCATATCGGTAAAAGGTGTATTTTATTTTTCCATTTTCTTTAACAAAAAAAAATGGTTACTTAATTGCACAAAGTATGATTAATAGGAAACATATTCTGAAATGAAATCTCACCAAAAAATTATTATCGCATTACTTTGCACATCACTTTATTTTTTGTCTTGTAGCAATGCAAGTAACTATCAAGCTACCGAAGCTTCTTCATCTACCGAGGCAGCATCCCTGCCCGATACCGCTATGCAACCCGATCGTATCATCATCAAGACAGCCGACATTACGATGGATGTCAACAATGTCGAACAAAGCATTCAAGATTTTCAACACATGTTGCAAGCCGTAAATGGACATATCTATCACTACGAAATACACAATGAAAAACAAAACCAAACTGAGGTGCAACATAGTTTTGATTCCAATTTGGTAGCAACTACAATAGCGCCTATTGGCTATTTGAAAGTAAAAGTACCCGTTGGGTATGCCGATTCATTTATCAGTCAAGTGATTTCAATGAATGGACAAATCAATGATTTTATGTTTGACGAAAATGATGTAACCGAATCGATTACTGAGAAAAAAGAATTGATGTTGAGTGATGCAGGTGAGGTAAGTCATGCCAAAAAAAATGCATCATTAGAAAAACAATATTACGATAAAGAAACCCGCGAATCATTTATAGCACGCAAAGCAGATTTTTCAAAGTTGGCTTTTCAAACCAAAAACTTATGGTTTGATATTCACTTGAAAGGCTCCTCATACGTAGATAAAACATATACAGCTAGTACAGAAAATTACCGAACACCATTTTATGTACGAGCTACACAAGCGTTAAACAATGGTTGGTATGGATTTTCGATATTTTTGACTTTAATATTGCAAATGTGGCCTTTTATCATTGTAGCTTTTGTAGTGTATTGGGCATTTAAAAAGAAGTGGTTTCATCGCCATTTTGCTTTAGCCAAAAAAGTATAGTTACCATTAACATCAAAGGTTAAAAAATTCGATCTTTATGGATTTTCATTTTTGAAAAAAATTAGAAGCTTAAATAATTTATTTTCCTTCAATGAACATGTATCTTAGAGTTCTCGAATACGATACGCCTTGACAAAAAAGATAACTATACTCGGAAATGGAAGCTGGAGCTCAGCATTGGCAAAAATATTGACAGACAATGGACATCACACCAATTGGTGGATGCGAAGCGAAGAAGCCATTCAACATCTCAAACAGACTGGTCATAATCCTCATTATTTAAAAATTGTTTCTTACGATTTAGAATTATTGACGCTTTACCACGACATCCATCAAGCTATAGCAGCCTCGGATATTATATTGGTTGGTATACCTTCTGCATTTGTTGTAGGTGTTTTTGAGTCGCTTCAACCACATGAACTTGACCAAAAAATTATACTGTCTGCCATAAAAGGTATACTACCCGAAAAGTATGTATTGCTCAATGAATATTTAAGTACACAATTTGGATTACAGCTTGACAATTATTGTTGTATCAGCGGTCCATGTCATGCTGAAGAAGTTGCAGCAGATAAACTTTCTTATTTGACCTTTGCATCCGCCAACGAAGAGCTGGCCGAAGAAATAGCCGCTTTGTTTACCAACCAAAATTTAAAAACCATTGTGAGTACTGATGTCTATGGCGTACAATATGCTTCAGTATTGAAAAACATTTACGCACTTGGAGCTGGTATAGCGCATGGACTCGATTATGGCGATAATTTTTTAAGTGTTTATATCACCAACTGTTTTTCGGAGTTGCAACAATTTATGGAAGTCATCAGTACTCAAACGCAACATCATTACAATACGAGTGCATACTTGGGCGATTTGTTGGTGACCTGCTATTCATTGCATAGTCGAAACCGAACTTTTGGAAACTATATTGGCAAAGGATACTCAGTCAATGCGGCAAAGCTCGAACTCAATATGGTAGCCGAAGGCTATTATGCATCTAAGGGTATTTATGAAATTGGGATGAAGTACCATTATAGTTTGCCTATTGCTACGGCTATCTATAATATACTATGGCATCAACATGCAGCAAAGGCTGAGTTTGAAACTATTGAAGGGATATTTAGTTAGGAAAGCAATAATAGTTCCACACATACTTTATTTGTAATCTCTATATCTTGTTTCAAGGTTTATAGCTAGTTTTACATTCTAATTTAAATTGTATGACACGCTTAATCTTCATTCTTATGTTTTCATTCTTGTTTTCTCCAAAACCATTAGATGCCCAAACCAAAAGTATCTACGATTTTAAAGTCGAATCACTCGATGGTACTACGATAGATTTTGCCAAGTTTAAGGGTAAGAAAATATTGATTGTCAATACGGCATCTAAATGTGGCTACACACCACAATATGAAGGCCTTGAAAAATTGAGCAAGCAATACAAAGACAAATTGGTGATTGTAGGATTTCCGGCCAACAATTTTTTGTTTCAAGAGCCAGGTAACAACAGTGACATTAAATCATTTTGTCAAAAAAACTACGGTGTGACATTCCAAATGGCGAAAAAAATATCGGTGAAAGGTAAAGACATGCACCCTATTTATGTATGGCTGACACAAAAGAAATACAACAACTTTAGCGACAACAGCGTCAAATGGAATTTCCAAAAATATTTGATCGATGAGCAAGGTAAGCTTATTGAAGTGTTTGCGCCTGGCGTAGAACCTATGAGTGCAGAATTGACCAAACGATTGAAGTAATATTTGTAAGCTTTTTACGCTGTATTCTCTCCCCAAACAATTTATCTTTGTGCTATGAATTTGAGCGAACTTTATACCAAAGCATCTGCCTTTGAATTTCTTACTGTAGAAGAAGGCATGTATTTGTTTCACCATGCACCATTGGCAGAGTTGATGCATATTGCCAACGAGCTACGCAAGGTACAAGTACCCCATGGCATGGTGACTTGGCAAATCGATCGCAATGTCAATACAACCAATGTATGTATCGCCAATTGTAAATTCTGCAATTTCTATCGTGTACCGGGCCATCCAGAATCGTACATTACAGACATCGCAACCTACAAACAAAAAATTGAAGAAACGATTCGATGGGGTGGCGATCAATTGTTGTTACAAGGTGGTCATCATCCTGCTTTGGGGCTAAGTTTTTACACAGATTTGTTCAAAGAATTGAAGTCCCTTTATCCTTCGATTAAATTACACACACTTGGACCACCTGAGGTTGCTCATATTTGCAAGCTTGAAAAAAAATCCCATACAGAAGTGTTGCAAGCTTTGAAAGATGCTGGCATGGATAGCTTACCAGGAGCAGGTGCCGAAATTCTCAATGATCGTGTCCGACGTTTGATTTCAAAAGGAAAATGTGGTGCACAAGAATGGCTCGACATTATGCGTGCATGTCATCAGTTGGATATTACAACGTCTGGTACCATGATGTTTGGGCATGTCGAAACCATACAAGAACGATTTGAACATTTGGTCGATATACGACAAGTGCAAAGCGAAAAACCAGCACATGCCAAAGGTTTTTTAGCATTTATACCTTGGACTTTTCAAGATGTAGATACATTGTTGGCCAAAATCCGACGTGCCAAAAATGACACCACAAGTGAAGAGTATATCCGTATGATTGCATTGAGTCGAATTATGTTGCCAAATGTAAAAAATATACAAGCATCGTGGTTGACGGTAGGTAAAGAAGTAGCACAAATATGTCTGTATGCTGGTGCAAATGATTTTGGTAGTATCATGCTCGAAGAGAATGTGGTGAGTGCTGCTGGAGCGCCACATCGATTTACGTTTAAAAGCATTCAAGAAGCTATCAAGCAAGCTGGTTTTGAACCACAGTTACGCACACAACAATATGAATTTAGAGAAATGCCTGAGCTGATTGAGGAGCAGGAGATTGATTACTAGCCACAGATGACTCAGAAGTCACAGATGTTTTAGGATTATATAATATAACAATACTATTGAAATCTTACTATGTTATAGGTCAATAATGTAAATCCAAGATTTACAATTCACATTCAAGAAAATGAATTTGGTTTTTCCCTTTGGGTTTTGGTTTTTTGAAATTGGAATTTTTGAAAAAAAACTATTCTTCCGTTACGCCACTCATTCGATAAGCTTTCAAAAATGTAGCTCCTAAGTTTTTATAAGGTGGGACATAATCGTCAAACAATTGTTTCATTTCGCCTCCAGAAAACTGTTTGGACAATTGCCCCCACATTTCTACCCAATCAATGTCTTTACCTGCAAGCAAACGCTCATTAAACGAACGAATAATAGGCCCATTAATTTTACCTACTCCAATTTGTTTTGTTGAAACGATATGTGCATCTTCCGATTGGCTCAATACAGCTGATAAATTTTGGTACGCTCCACAAGCACCGAGTATCACGACTTTGTGTCTGTGGTTGATATGCTCTAATGTTGTAGGTAAATGATAACTATGTCCTCGATGTATGATAATGGAAGGATGTATATCCATCGAATCTAAATAGGCTTGTAAGGCATTTTGAGCCATTTCATCATCAGGTTCGTCCAAGGGTTTATTGGCATAAATTACAACTGGTTTTCCTTTGATGGAACTTATTTTAACCCAATTGGCTTCGCGTGTAACCTTCCAATCAGGTGCACCAAATCCATTGACATAACTGTTGAAAACACCTTTGCCATCTTTGTCGCCATAAAAGAATACTTGTTGAACGACAGTACCGCTATCATCTTTAAGGTTGTTATACGGCATGACCGTTATTGGAGGTATGCCCAATTTGGCTGACATAGAATCATTGCTATAAGTTAGCATCGTATACAGAATGTCATAGATTTTAAATCCTTTAGCATTGTTTGCAGAGGAATCTGCATCACGATTTATCTTGATTTGTTCAGTAATGTTTTTCATCAAAGTCGTATCATTGATACTTCCGAATGAATTGGCAACATCTGTAGCACCTTCCAAATCGCCCTCTAAAGTTTTATCCAAACCAGTAACAAAATCTTTCATCAATACATTTTTTTCTTCAGCTTTCATAGTTCCCAAAAATGTAGATAAGGTATTGTAGTTGGCACTCAAACGAATAAATGTTCTAAATTTATCTTTACCAATTGAATCCAAAAATTGACTACCCGATTTGGGTTTCATACGTGTCATCAATCGATTGAAGCAACCTAAAAAACTACTCGTATACAAATCGTCGTTTCCATATACTATGACATAGTACAATTCGATTGGATTTAGTTTGTCAACCACTTTGAATCGAACAGCGTCTCCTGCATCGTGCAATTCGTTGAGTGTAGAAACATAGCGTGATGCTTCGTGTGTAAGTTCACGGTCATATATTTTGCGTAAATCCGTAGCAAAATACTGCTGACGCATTTCGATCATTTTTTTAAAATATGATTCTTGATCGGTGGTTATTTTATTGATTTCAGCAATAGTTATTTTACCCTTAAATAGTTCGTCTACAAAAAATATTCCTTTCAAAGGTATCGTACAACTATCAGCGATTTTGACAATCGTTTTGACATAAGGATCTTGATTTCGACGAACGATATCGCGTTCCATAGCTGTTGAAGTTGCAAAATTGAGAATGATTTTTGGATTTTTGGGTGCAGTTTTGGTGACAATTATATCTGCTGCAACTTCATGTTGAAGATTTCTAATTTTTTTAATCAAAATCTCCGGATATTTTTCTGCCATACCTTCCATTAAAGCTGACATGGCGGGTTTGTCATCGTTAAACAATGTTGAAATTGTGTATAGCGGTTTGCTTATGTTTTCGCGGATATAGGGGATTAATGATTTGTTGTGTAAATTACGAATGACCTGATAAGTTGATTCAGACAGTGTGCTGTAATAATTCACATCTACGAGTCCATCGTTCATATCTGTATTAAATAGTTTTAAGTTGTCAATCAGTCGTCCTAAATACTTTCGTTTGAGCATATCATCGGTTTCATTATTTTCGATGTATGCGATAGTTTTATTGACTTTCCCAAAAATAGCATTAGAAATAATGGCTGTTCGATCAATATCGCCATCCATATCGATTAATTTATCTTTAGGACCATCAGATGCATCCGCTTTTTTTTGTTCACGTTCAATCATCAGCAATAGTTGCATACGACCTGAGGTAATCATTGATTTTTTTAAAATCGTATCGGCAAGAATTTCATTCGTTTGAGCATGAGCAAAAAAAGAAGAAACAATTAAACATAGTAGTAGGTGGAATTTCTTCATACAATTCATTTTACAGTGTAAATGTACGTATAATAAAAAAAAGGAGTACTTTTTTTGTTAATCGTTCAGTTAATAGAGAACGTATAAAAAGGAATGGAATTCCACATTCAGTGTTGTATTATGAATCATCATTTTTTTATCATCATTTTTAATTTTTGGATATTGACTTACCAAGAAGTATGGGTTCAAACAAACTGTTTTATTGACTTTTTTTCAATAAATCGAATTATCAAATTTCGAATTATCTTTGCGCCTCTATGATCGACAAATTAGAGGCTATAAAAGCCCGTTTTGATAATATAGCAGTATCGCTTACCAATCCGGAAGTTGTTTCGGATCAGAAGCGCTATTCGCAATTGAGTAAGGATTACCGCAAACTTGAAAAAATAGTCCTAGCATACAAAGAATACAGAAATTGTTTGGATTCTATTGAATTTGGTAAAGAAGTACTCGATACAGAAAGTGATGAAGAGCTGCGCGAAATGGCCAAAGAGGATATCACATCAGGTGAAATAAACAAGGAACGACTTGAGGAATTGATTCGTCAACTATTGATACCTAAAGAACCACAGGATGAAAAAAATGCAGTGATGGAAATTCGCGCTGGAACTGGTGGTGATGAAGCCAGTATTTTTGCAGGCGATTTGATGCGTATGTATCTTAAATATTGTGAAAATAAAGGCTGGAAAGTCAGTGTGATTGACGAAAGTGAAGGTACATCAGGTGGGTACAAAGAAATAATACTTGAGGTAGAAGGTGAAGATGTGTATGGTACTTTGAAATACGAAAGTGGTGTACATCGTGTACAACGTGTGCCTGCTACAGAAGCTAGTGGTCGAGTACACACATCGGCAGCAACAGTGGCAGTAATGCCAGAGGCGGAAGAAGTCGATTTTGAACTGAAAGAGTCTGACTTGAAAATGGAAACTGCTCGAAGTGGTGGTGCTGGTGGTCAGAATGTAAATAAAGTAGAAACTAAAGTTATCTTAACCCATATACCTACAGGTACTGTTGTAACGTGTCAAACCGATCGTTCGCAATTGGGCAATCGGATACGTGCAACCGAAATGATGCGTACAAGATTGTATGAAGCCAAAGTACGTGAACATGAAGATGCTATTGCTAAAAGTAGAAAGACATTGGTAAGTTCGGGCGATCGCTCCGCTAAAATCCGCACTTACAACTGGCCTCAAGGTCGTATTACTGATCATCGTATCAATAAAACGATTTATAACTTGGATTCATTTGTCAATGGCGATATTCAAGAAATGATAGACGCTTTACAGTTTGCTGAAAATGCAGAAAAAATGAAAGCTGGGGAAATGGTGTAGAGGATACTTTTGAGATTATTTACCTAATCTTGCCCCATCCACAATGCACCACCTACACTACTTCGACTTGCGCCAGTTACCGAAGAAAGTACATTGACTTCTTCGCGCCATCGAAGTATACCTATTAGGCCCATCACCAATGCTTCTTTATATTGGAGTGTAGTTTCGTCAGGTAATACAACTTCAATGTTGTAATCGTTTAAGTGATATTGTATACGTGATATTAAATAGGTATTTAAAGCACCACCTCCAGTGATTAGTAATTTTTCATGTTCAATATGATTTTCCTCAAATACACGCTTTATTTGAATGGCTATATGTTCGCACATGGTGGCTAGTTTATCTTGAACTGAGCAATTAGAGTTTTGAAGAATCGGTAAAACTATTTCTGTTCCAAACTCATTGGCCAATGATTTTGGAAATGGTTTTTGATAATAACTAAGGGTATTTAATTCGTTCAGTATATCTTGATGTATTGTACCTTTTGCTGCTTGTTCGCCGTGATTATCATATGGCAAATTCAAGTCATTGACTAGTACATTCAAAACTCTATTTGCAGGACAAATATCAAATGCGATAGATTCATTTTGAATGCGTAACGAAATATTAGAAATACCACCTATGTTCAAAAAGCATGAATACTCTTTCCAAAGGTAGCTTTCGCCAATGGGTACTATTGGTGCACCTTGCCCGCCCAATGCAATATCCATATTGCGTAAATCACTAACGACAGGAAGTTTGGTCAAGGCAGCTATGGAAGCACCATCGCCCAGTTGAAAAGTCATGTGTTGATCTACTGCATGAAAAACAGTATGACCATGGCTAGCAATCAGGTGAACTTTGTGTTCCAAATCGTGTTTGGTTATAAAATCAAGAATAGCATGACCCATCCATCGACCAAAATTGGTGTGTGCAAGTATCAAATCTTTTGCTGTAAGTGAAGTGAGTTGTTGTAGTGTTTGTTTCCATTCGGCATCGAAGGGTATGCATTCGGCTGAATTAATTTGGTAAGACCATTTTCCTCCTATTTCTTCAAACGTACAATACGCGATATCTAAGCCATCCATAGAGCTTCCGCTCATAGTTCCTATTACGTGATAAACCATGTGCAAAGATAGAAAAAGAAAGACAAAAAAAGAGATGAACGATGAACGGAGCGTCGCAAATCCGATGAATAAAGTACTAGGCTTCGACCACCAAAAAAAATGCATGTAAGAGGATCGTAAAAATAATTTTTCTGTGCTACCTTTATGTCATGGTACAACATTTGGCAAAAACAAATTCGCTGGTAAACACTTGGGTCAATGAATTGCGCAATACAGAGGTGCAAACAGACCGTATGCGTTTTAGACGAAATATGGAGCGCATAGGCGAAATAGTGGCATATGAAATTAGTAAAACCATGCCATATGAAGCGGTAGAAATAAATACACCTTTGGGCATTTATAATGGCCAAGTCTTGTCGCATCAACCCGTTATAGCTACGATATTTCGAGCAGGTTTTCCTTTATTTCAAGGTATGCTCAATTATTTTGATCAAGCGGATTGTGCATTTATAGCTGCGTATAGAAAACACCATGCCGATGGTACATTCAATATCAATCAAGAGTATGTGACTTGTCCATCTCTAGCAGGTCGAACATTGATTATTGCTGATCCGATGTTGGCTACAGGCGCATCTTTAATTATGGCTTTGGACGAATTGTTTGAATATGGACAACCTCTTGCGGTGCATGTTGTAGTCGCTATTGCTTGTACTGAAGGTATTGATAATTTACGCCAAAAGTATCCAGAATTTAAAATATGGGCTGCTGATATAGATGATGAATTAACCGCTAAGGGTTATATTGTACCAGGTTTGGGCGATGCTGGCGATTTGTCGTTTGGGAGTAAAT
>JBILCF010000077.1:0-12569 GCA_044353325.1 Chitinophagaceae bacterium
TTGCATGCGTGCCAAAAAATGGTCATAATCTTGTGGCGTTTTAAAAGGTTGATTACCATCGCCGCTGCCTAATTGAGGGAATTCAAGCATAAAACTCCAAAATTGATTGACTGGAGTCAAATGTGTTGGGAAGTTCAATGCTTCTAGATTAATACCTAATTCATATTCAAATAATTCTTTGCTTATTTGATCTTCATCATTTAGTGATGTATTGAGTTGTTTAGATTGCTGTAAAAAATCAGCATAGAATGTTTTTAACGTATCTCTATAGGATGAAGATATAGAAATAGGTAACAAATTATTATATCTATTGTCCCCGATTGCAGTTGCTTCTAACGGAAAGAGTTGTAATCGTTTTTGCCAATAAGAATCAAATAATTGCTCCAATGCTTTATTTGAAGATGTATTATTCGATGTGTTTTCGGTGCAGGATGATAATATTAGAATAAATATTAATACATATAAAGTGAGAACCCTTGGCATAAATTTTTGTTTTACACTTCGAATATAACGCCTTTTTGAGTTTAATACTCTTCTAATAGTTAAAATTTATACAAGTATCGATTTTTTAATATTAAATTTTAGTTTTTTTTTTTTAAATTCCAATTACCAACTTAACTTTGCTCTAGAAAATAATTTTTTTTCATAGGTTGATTTGGTTAGGGGTTAAAGCAGTCTCGGTTTGTCTAAACAGAGACTGCTCCTTTTTTAAGCCAGTCCCATTTTATTTCGCTATTATATCTTCCACAAACAATTTTTTAAGTTCTGTTGCCTCGTCGGGTTTCATTCTTCCAGACAATATCAGTCGCAATTGACGACGACGTAAAGCGCCATCATATCGGCGAGATTCTTCTTCGGTTTCAGGTACCAATTCGGGTATATGACGTGGTTTGCCATTTGGATCCAAGGCTACAAAGGTCATATAGGCTTCGTTGGATAAATATTTAAATTGGGTAGGAATATCTTCGCCATGTACTTTAAGATAGACTTCCATAGAGGTATTAAATGCACGTGTTACTTTAGCTTCGATAGTGACTAAATTGCCCAATCGTACTGGGTTTTCAAACGAAATATTATCAGCAGATGCTGTAACTACGGGACAATTACAATGGCGCATACAAGCCATTGCTGCAGCGATATCCATCCAATGCATCAATTGACCACCCATGAGATTGCCAAGTGTATTGGTATCGTTGGGTAATACAAGTTGACTCATTGTACTAATGGAATCTGACGGCTTTTTAGAATTCATATTTTGTAATTTAATTGGCAAATCTAGTGGATTATCTTCTATCTTTGAACAAGGATGATGAAATGCTTATCTATTTTATCGATACTTAACTTTTTTGTGCTGAAATTATATGCACAAGAAACACAGTATACTGTGTTGTTTGATTTTAATCAATCTGAACTAAAGGATACTGGTATGCTGCAATTGGTTAAATTGATACATTCTAATTCGATTCATCGAGTGCTGATAGAAGCGCATTGTGATAGTGTAGGTTCTAAACAATACAATTATGCTTTATCCAATCAACGTGCAAACGAAGTCAAACGTTTTCTTACAACCAATGGCATCGATAAATCGGCAATTAAGACGTGCATAGGGTATGGCAAAGACAAGCCCGTTGCATTTAACGATACTGAAATAGAACGACAATTGAATCGAAGAGCCCAAGTGACATTTTATTTAAATGAAGTGATTAAGCCAAATACAAATTTAAATGATTCAACAAGAATGATATCAAAGAATGATTCAATACAATTCAATACAAGTACCCAAAGTAAAACTTTCAAATCAATTGATACTAACAATATTTTCAAACCTATTGACATACAACGCATCAATGTCGGCGAAAATATTGTCCTAGACAATATGTATTTTTGGGGAGGTAGGCATGTACTCAAATTTGAGTCTTATCCTGAACTTCAGCGTTTGATCCATTTAATGCTCAAACATCCAACGTTGGAAATACAAATAGAAGGACATGTATGTTGCACAACCTATCAGCCAGATGGGTATGATTGGGATACGGATCGTAACGATCTTTCTGTAGCTCGTGCAAGCGCAATTTATAGGTATTTAATTGAACATGGTATAGAAGAGCACAGATTAAGTTTTAAAGGATACGGAGGCTCTAAAAAAATAAATACAGATGAAAGTACTGAAGAACTTCGTTCCAAAAATAGACGTGTAGAGATTAAGATTATGAAAAAATAATCAACACTATTCGTAAGTCATAATTCCATCTTCATACCGAACAAGATATAAAAATTTATTCTCGTAAAATTTAACTTCACCTAACTCTTTTACTGGTACTATTTTATAAGGTGTAATAAAAGTATATGCGTTATCACCAATTCGTTCATTGAAAGGAATACCATATTTTTTCATCAAATTTGAAAAAAAGTATAAGCTTTCAAAGCCTTTGTATACTACATCTGAAGGCGTAATACCCATTCTACGTTTGTATTCTTTGGTGATGTATAAACTAGCTGGAGTTATTTTATCTATTATGTATGATGTTGTATAAAATGTCACCAAATCGGGAAATTCTTCTGTCTTGCCAAGAGCTTTAATTGCTTCAGTAGTAGGCATGCAATACACTTTAAGTTTGTGTCTTTTGCCCAATGGCTGTAATGCTTTCAGTGTTTTGTATGTAACTGAGGCATCCAAAATTCCCAAAACTATAGTTGTATTATAATTTGAATCTATTTTGGATAACAATTGTTTGATATTGATATCGTCGCTATTCATTTCCATTTCCGAAAAACGACTTGGAATTGAATTTAAGATATCAGATTTAAAATAACCTAAAGCATTTTTTTCAGCACTTTGATTTCGGTGTACAAAAACGACATTGTCCTCTGGGTATTTAGTAATGAGGTGTTTGTGCATTTTTTCAATATGAGAGGCCAAACGTGGTTGAAGTATAGTGAAATAAGGATTAAATTCTTGTCCTGCATCCGATGGCGAAACCGCAGAAACAAAATTAATTAATTTCTTTTTGGCGTAATCTGCCAACAATTTAAGGTCACTAATGCTAGCATTTCCTATGATTAAATCCATAGAATCGAGCTTGTCCGATTCGATTAAGTTTTTTACATTTAAATACAACGATTTACTATCATAAATATATAAATCCAGTTTGAAACCTTGTTTTTTGAGTGTATCTGTTGCAATCATCACACCCTGATAAAAATCAATTCCAGGCATCATGAATTTGGGAATTTGAGTCAAATTTTTGCCCAAATCAACAGAGTCTAAATACAATGGTGTTAAAACAGCAACATTATACCTGTCTTTTTTGATTGGTTTGGGGTACGAAAATACTTTTGCATCATCGGCAGATTTTTTTTCTACGACTAATGCACCACGTTGTGCTGCAAGTTGCTGTATACTGCCAATGAATAATACAAGAAATACAATTCGTTTCATATGAGGTTTATTTATTTTTTTTATAAAAAAAAGGGTTATTCCCATTCAATGGTAGCAGGAGGTTTAGAACTTATATCATAAACCACACGGTTAATTCCTTTTACTTTATTGATAATTTCGTTTGATATAGAAGCTAAGACATCATATGGTATATGTGCCCAATCTGCTGTCATTCCATCTACACTTGTTACTGCGCGAAGTGCTACTGTAAATTCATAAGTACGCTCGTCGCCCATTACACCCACACTTTGTACTGGCAATAATATAGTGCCAGCTTGCCAAATATTGTGGTAAAGATTATGGTCTTTGAGTTGCTGAATATAAATATCGTCAGCTTCCTGCAAGAGTTTGACTTTGTCAGCAGTGACTTCGCCTAAAATTCGAATGCCTAATCCAGGTCCAGGAAATGGATGTCGTTGTATAAAGTTTGGTTGAAGGCCTAGTTCAGTACCTATTCGTCTTACTTCATCTTTGAAGAGTGAGCGCAAGGGTTCTACCAGTTGCATATGCATTTTTTCTGGTAGACCTCCAACATTATGGTGAGATTTAATGGTTGCAGATGGACCATTGACAGAAACGCTTTCAATCACATCTGGATAAATAGTTCCTTGACCTAAAAAATGAATATCTTTTAGTTTGAGTGCTTCTTCTTGAAATACGTCGATAAAGGAATTTCCAATAATTTTTCGTTTGCCCTCTGGATCGGATACACCTTTTAATCTATCGTAAAACAATGTAGTTGCATCAACGCCAATAATATTGAGTCCAAGTTGTTTGTAGTCTTCCATGACTTGCTCAAATTCATTTTTTCGAAGCAAACCATTATCTACAAATACACAATATAAATTTTTCCCAATTGCTTTATGAATCAAAGTAGCAGCCACTGTACTATCTACACCGCCACTCAATGCCATGACAACTTTTTGGTCACCAACTTGTTTTTGAATAGCAGCAACAGTTTCATGAATATAACTTGCGGCTGTCCATTCATGATGACAACCACAAATGCCTTCTACGAAGTTTTTGATAATAGTTTTGCCATTATCAGAGTGTGTAACTTCTGGATGAAACTGAAGACCAATGAGCGGATTAGGTGTACCTTGTACACTAAAAGCAGCTACTGGGATAGAATTTGTTTCTGCTATTACCACTGCATTTTCTGCCAATTCGGTTATCGTATCAGCATGGCTCATCCATACTTTATTATCTTCTGTCACACCATCTAAGATTGCATGTTCGTGGTGGATTGTACTCAATTTCGCACGACCATATTCTCGTGAAGACGATTTTTCTACCTTGCCGCCGTACAATTTAGTAGTTAATTGAGCGCCATAGCAAATTCCCAATACAGGTAATTTGGCATTCATAGCATGCACATCAACCATTGGAGGATTTTCGTCATTGACTGAGGCCGGACTACCCGATAGGATAATACCTTTTAAAGAATCATCGTATACTATAGGAGTATAATATGGAACGATTTCGCAATATACATTGAGTTCGCGGATATTGCGTGCTATCAGCTGAGTATATTGAGATCCGAAGTCGAGAATAAGTATTTTTTCTGTCATATGTTGATTAAGCTTGTGCGGTAGGACCGCCAAAATTCATAGGGATTGAAACGGGTTCGATATCTTTTATTGGGCCATTAACTTGTTCGAATTTTTTTACGTTTTCGGCCAATGCTTTCAATAAACGTTTAGCATGTTGGGGTGTAAGTACAATACGAGATTTTACTTTTGCTTTTGGTGCACCTGGCATCACATTGATAAAGTCAACTACAAATTCTGCATTTGAGTGTGTAATAATGGCCAAGTTTGAATAGATTCCTTCTGCTAATTCTTCAGATAATTCTATATTAAGTTGATTTTGAGATGCTTCGTTTTGTTGCATAAAATTTGTATTGAAGCGCAAAGATAATGAATAGAATAGTATTTTAGGGGTTAAAGAAATGGCAAAAATTAACTGAGAAAGAGTTAATCTTTTGCTTTGATATTCAAGTAGCATAATATGCGTGAAGAAAATCTGTTCTATTCCAGTTAACGAAAAAATTAAAAATAACCACTAAACTTTGAAATTTTAAATCGTCAAAGAAATAAGAATCAATTATAAACATATTAAAATAGATCATCCATGAAAAGCCTTATCAATTTACTCTTTATCAGCATTTTTGCTATCAGTTGCGTCAAACAAGAGCCTATACCACAAGCGGAGATGACAGGAATTTGGAAGCTCAATGGCTATCAATCAAGTAATTATAAAGTTGAAATCACCAACGATGGCTATTTGTATTGGTGGAATTACAAAGATATTTTTAATTATGTTGAGGAATTTGAACTTGAATACGATATTAATCGCAACGAAATCAGGTTGTTTAGACCTGGTGGAAATATAGTACGTCATCGATTAAGTATCTATAGACAAAATCGTGGTGGGCTTTATTTCTCAGTGCCTATTACCGGAACCGATGCTGATGGCAACACCATTACCAACACGGATACCTACTACAAAATGAACTAATTTGATACTTTATTAAATATTAAATGAAAAATGCTTCTTTTGGAAGCATTTTTTTTATATTTGTGTTGTGAGAGAGTTTAGATATTCATTGGAATTAAAGTTATTCGGTGTTTGCACTGCATTAGGTGAACGCTTTAACATCTCTATTTCCCGAATTCGTATTTGGTTTATCTATATTTCTTTTTTGACTTTTGGCTCGCCTATTATATTATATTTTATCATGGCTTTTTGGGTAAATATGAAAAATTACATTTTATCGGCCAAACGAAATCCTCTGCGTTGGTTTTAATTCGCCTCGCCTAATTTTGATTCATTTTAAATGAGAAAAACCAACTTTATTGGAGATGTATTCATAAATAATCGATTTTTTCTATGTTGGGGTATCATCGGAATCTTATTCTTATTTTCCTATTTTTTTAGTTTTTTACTTGTTTTTTCGAAACTATTAATGGTCAGCTTAGCTTTTTTGACGCTTTTTGATTACGTAATTTTGTTTGTCCCAATATGGAAAATATATGCAATCCGCAAAGTACAAAAGCTTTGGAGCAATGGCGATGAAAATACAATTAGCCTTCGCATCAACAATACATACCCAATTAAATTAAAGGCTCGTATTGTAGATGAAATCCCATTTCAGTTTCAACAACGTGATTTTGAATTAGTCACAGTTTTAAAGCCCAATTTTAAAGATAACTATTCTTACACATTGCGTCCAACTCTTAGAGGCGAATATCATTTTGGTGAATTGCATTTATTTGTATCTACTCTCATAGGACTAGTAGAAAGAAGGTATACCTCTATGAAGGAAGATCAAGTAAAGGTTTATCCTTCCTATATTCAAATTAAAAACTTTCAAATCCAAACCATTCCTGATGTCAAAGCACAAGCAGGAGGTCGAACTACCTACCGTAGGGGTGCAAGCTCGGAGTTTGATCACATCAAAGAATATAATCGAGGCGATGATGTACGCACTATAAATTGGAAAGCTAGTGCGCGTAGAAACCAACTCATGGTTAACTCGTACATGGATGAAAAATCGCAGTCTATTTATTGTGTTATAGATAAAGGTAGATTGATGAAAATGCCATTTAAGGGATTGTCATTACTGGATTATGCCATTAATGCATCTTTGATGTTTTCTTACGTTGTACTCCAAAAAGATGATAAAGTAGGGCTTTTAACCTTTTCCGAAAAAGTGAGTGATATACTGCAACCTTCTAAGTCTAAAAAACAGTTTAATACCATACTGGAAATGTTGTACAATCAACAAACTCAGTTTCTTGAAAGCAATTATGCTGATTTGTTTGCTAAGGCAAATAAAGGTATCGGCCAAAGAAGTTTATTGTTGCTCTTTACTAATTTTGAAACTTATAGTGGTTTTGAACGACAGCTCAACTACATTAAAGCGCTCAACAAAAAGCATTTGCTTTGTTTGGTCTTGTTTGAAAATACTGAAATACACAAAATACATGAAGAAAGGGGCGATTCTGTAGAAGATATTTATATCAAAACCATTGCCGACCAGTTTAACCATGAAAAAAAGATGATTTTGAAGGAATTACACAAATCTGGAATTATTGCAATTTATACATCTCCCGAAAAACTAACCATAAATGTGGTGAACAAATACATCGAATTGAAGTCGAGGCAGATTATTTAATAAATTGTTGATTATTAAAATAAAATACTAATAAATTGGATTCAAGTATCGTATTTTTACATTGCTGAAATATAAAACAACTTAAATCATGGATATTGGACATTGTAGTTACAATTGTAAAGATTGCCCGAATTGTAAGATTTCTGTATTTTCTGATCTTAAAGACGAAGAGTTTGATTTTTTAAATTACGAAAAATCAATCGTTCAACTTAATAAAGGGCAGGTGCTTTTTTTACAAGATACCAAACCACATGGCTTGTATTGTGTCAAAAAGGGAAAAATAAAAGTGTTCAGACGAGGTAGTGAAGGTAAAGAACAGATTGTTCGCCTTGCACATGATGCTGATGTTGTAGGATATAGAGCCTTGGTAAGTAATGAAAATTATCAATGTGGAGCTGCTGCACTTGAAGAAACCACATTATGCTATGTTCCAAAACGTGCTTTAGATCAATTGATGGGCACTAATATTTCTATTTATAAAAAGATGATAGGCTTGTTGGCAAGTGATCTTAAAAATGCCGAACTCAAAATAAGTGACTTAGCACAAAAGCCTGTACGTGAACGCGTAGCTGAAACGTTGATCATGTTGAAGCAAAAATACGGAGTAGACGAAGATGGCTTTACACTCAATGTATCTTTGACACGCGAAGAAATGGCTAATTTGGTAGGAACTGCAACTGAATCCCTCATCCGAATTTTAAGTGATTTTAGAAAAGAAGGCTTGATCGAAATAGAGCATAAAAAAATCAAGATCATTGATTTTGACCATTTATATGCCACAGCGCATTTATACGATTAAGGAAGTGTTTTTTCAAATATGATTTATATCATATGCCATTGGTACTGTAATACCGAATATTAGAGCAACCTTTGTACTGCTGAATTTAATGACTATGAAAAGTAGTACACATACAGTACAAGAAACGCTATGTTATCATTGTGGCGAAAAATGTTCTGGTACCGTAATCCAATACGATGAAAAGGAATTTTGTTGTACAGGTTGTAAATCTGTCTTCGAAATTTTACAAAACAACAATCTTTGTTCCTACTATACTATTACTCAAAACCCGGGTGTGTCGCAACAAAGAGCTCATGTCAATACCTATTATGATTTCCTAGACGAACCACATGTTGTAGACCAACTTTCGTTTTTTAAAGAAGGAACGCAAATACATGTCAAATTTTCGATACCCAATATGCATTGTAGTTCTTGTATTTGGCTATTGGAAAACTTATACAAACTTAATCCGGGTATTATCTCTTCACGCGTCGTTTTTTTAGAACGCGAAATCACTATCGTATTTGATACTAAGCTTGTTTCTTTGAAAGAAGTTGTCATTTTATTGAAAAAAATTGGGTATGAACCCAATCTTTCTTTAGATGATTTAACCAGTAGAAGCGTGAAGAAAGTCAACCGTGCACAATTGTATAAAATTGGCATAGCTGGTTTTTGTTTTGGAAATATCATGATGTTGAGTTTACCCGATTATTTCTCTGATGGTGTATTTTCTAAAGAGGCATATCTCAATACAATTTTTAATTATGTATCATTGGCCTTATCACTCCCTGTGTTTTTTTATGCTGCGCAAGAATTTTTTATAAGCAGTTGGCAACAATTAAAATTACGCAAACTGAACATCGATATTCCTATTGCTTTTGCTATTGTCATTACGTTTGTGGTAAGTATCTACCAAATTGTAGTTCTCAATAAATTAGGCTTTTTAGACAGCATGAGTGGTATCGTATTCTTCATGTTGTTGGGGCGTTATTTCCAAAACAAAAGTTATAATTACCTTGCCTTTCAACGCAATTTTTCATCATACTTACCTATAGCAGTCAATAAACTCGTAGATGGTAATGAGAAGAATATTCCAATAACTGATGCTATAGTAGGTGACGAATTGGTGATTCGTCAGCAAGAAATCGTTGCTACAGATGGTATCTTATTGAGCACTGATGCTTGGTTTGATTATAGTTTTGTGACAGGAGAAAGCAATTGGATTCAAAAACATCAACATGAAGTGATTTATGCTGGCGCAATTCAAAAGAGTGGTGTATCGCACATCAAAGTGAGCAAAAAACCATCTCAAAGTTATATCACCCAACTTTGGAACAGTAAAAAGAATCCAAAATTTGTTTCCAATACGATTTTAACCACCGAACGAATCAATGTTTATTTTTCAGCAATAGTCTTGTTGTTAGGAACATTAGCCTGCGTTTATTGGATGTGGCAAGGTGCTTTTAATACAGGATTGACTGCTTTGGTTACAGTTTGGATTGTTGCTTGCCCTTGTGCTTTGTTGTTATGTAGCACATTTACGTATGGCAATATGTTGAGTATTTTGGCCAAAAATGGCATGTATATCAAAAACGCAGCCGTACTGGAAAAGATAAAACGAATTGATACATTAGTTTTTGATAAAACAGGTACCATCACAACATCCAATGAATCCGAAATAGATTTTATAGGTCAAGAGCTGACAGAAGACGAATACAATCAAATCTATTCTTTAGCCAATCTATCCATACATCCTTTGAGTAAAACGATAGCAAGTTATTTAAATCAATACAACCAATTGGATGTTCAAGATTTTAAAACATTCGAAGGGCAAGGTATTGAAGGTACTATCGGGAAACATAGAATTAAACTAGGCTCTCGACAATGGTTAGGCGTGAAATCGAGCGATAACAACACTTTTACCCATGTTTTTGTAAAACTCGACGATCAAGTGGTAGGGTATTTTGAAATAAAAAATAAATACAGAACAAATATTCTCAATGAAATGACTGAACTCAAATCTGCATTTGACTTGCATTTATTGAGCGGAGACAATGATGCTGAAAAATCGACCTTGGAGCAGATATTTCAACAAAAAGATAGTTTAAACTTTAATCAATTGCCTGAACAAAAAACAAGCTACATTAAGGAATTACAGTCTAAAGGCAAAACAGTCATGATGATTGGCGACGGATTGAATGATGCCAATGCATTTGAACAAAGCGATGCAGGTGTTGCAGTAATAGAAAGTGAAAATAATTTTTTACCTGCTTGTGATGTTATCCTGTTGGCTAAAAGCATACACAAATTAAAATTGATTTTAAATTATGTATCTAAAGTGAAAGTGATACTTTGGATAACATTTTCAGTATCTATACTCTACAACATTATTGGGTTATCATTTGCAATGCGTGGGGTACTGACTCCAGTGGTTGCAGCCATACTAATGCCTATTAGTACGGTAAGTATAGTAGGCTTAAGCTATATCTTATCAAGATACTTTGCTAAGCAACACGATTTAACAACATGATTTATATCATGTGTGAACCTGATATTCCTCATATTGTAAGAAACCAAACAGGAATACTTTTGAACCCGAATATAAAAACAACATAAACAACATGAGCGTCATGATAATTTTAATTGCATTTAGTCTTCTCTTAGCTGGAGGTTTTCTAATTGCGTTTGTGGTCAATACCAAAAAAGGCCAGTATGATGATGTTCATACACCTTCTATTCGGATTTTATTCGACGACGAAACACCAAACAAGTAAACAACAACAAAAAACTAGTAAACATGGAAATGGAACAATTCAAGTATGACAATCGCATTGTAAAAAACTTTGCCTATGCTACAATGCTTTGGGGATTAGTAGGTATGCTTATCGGAGTTATTGCAGCTTTTCAGTTGTATATGCCAGCATTAAACTTTAAACTTCCCTACACAACTTTTGGTCGTTTAAGACCTGTACACACCAACGCGGTGATTTTTGCATTTGTGGGCAATGGTATTTTTATGGGCGTCTATTATTCACTTCAACGTTTGCTTAAAGCTAGAATGTTTAGTGACTTTTTAAGTAAAATACATTTTTGGGGTTGGCAACTGATTATTGTCCTTGCTGCATCTTCATTACTATTAGGATACACTACCGGTAAAGAATATGCAGAGCTTGAGTGGCCAATTGATATTCTTATCGCCTTGATTTGGATTGTATTTGGTGTCAATATGTTTGGTACTATTTTTAAACGTCGTGAAAAACACCTTTACGTTGGTATATGGTTTTATATAGCTACGTTTGTTACTGTTGCGATGTTGCACATTGTCAATTCAATAGAATTGCCGATTTCATTGACTAAAAGTTACTCATGGTATGCTGGTGTACAAGATGCTCTTGTACAATGGTGGTATGGTCACAATGCGGTGGCATTCTTCTTAACTACGCCTTACTTAGGTGTTATGTATTATTTCTTGCCAAAAGCAGCAAACAGACCTGTGTATTCTTATAAATTATCTATTGTACACTTTTGGGCTTTGATATTCTTATACATTTGGGCAGGTCCTCACCACTTATTGTATACAGCGTTGCCAGAATGGGCTCAATCTTTAGGTACTGCGTTTTCTATTATGTTGTTAGCACCTTCTTGGGGTGGTATGTTTAATGGTTTGTTGACGTTGCGAGGTGCTTGGGATAAAGTTAGAGAAGATACAATTTTGAAATTCTTAGTTGTAGCTGTAACGGCCTATGGTATGTCTACATTTGAAGGTCCATTGTTATCCTTGAAAAATGTCAATGCGATTTCACATTACACAGATTGGACAGTAGCACACGTACACGTAGGTGCTTTGGGTTGGAATGGATTTATGACATTTGCCATGTTGTATTGGTTAATGCCACGTATGTTTAAAACAGAAATCTATTCTAAAAAATTAATGAATACGCACTTTTGGTTAGGAACCTTGGGTATTTTATTATATGCGATTCCAATGTATTGGGCAGGATTTAGCCAAAGCTTAAGCTGGAGTGAATTTACAGCTGATGGTACTTTACGTTATACATTTATGGATACTGTAGTTCGTGTTAAATTATTGTATTTATTACGTGGACTTGGTGGTACGATTTATTTAGTAGGATTTATAGTGATGTTATATAATTTAATCAAAACGATTAAAA
>JBILCF010000207.1:0-4308 GCA_044353325.1 Chitinophagaceae bacterium
AGACTTTTTAACTTGGATACCAACACCTATATGGAAGGCGCATTGCCTGTCAAAACTAAAGAAATGTTAGGACTAGTTGCCTCAATGGTATTGCGTTGCGATGATTGCATCAAATACCATGTCGGCAAATGTTATGAATTGGGTATTACAACAGATGAGTTGTACGAAATATTTGCTGTAGCCAATATTGTAGGTGGGACTATCGTTATTCCTCACACACGACGTGCTGCAGAATACTGGGAAGAATTAAACACTCCAAAATAAAAATGATGAATAGGCTTAGGCAATTCACCTTCCTATTCATCATTTTTCAAATTAAGTTATATAAATCTTAAACGATATCAATGTCGAAGTTGACTAAGTCAACAAAATAGTTGAGTCTTGTCATAATTTCTTCGGTATTGATTTCTTTAAGTCTTTCTGTACCAAATTTTTCTACGACAAAACTTGCCATAGCGGAACCAATGATAATAGCAGTTTTCATATTTTCAAACGAAATGTCTTTCGTACGTGCCAAATGACCAATGAAGCCTCCAGCGAATGTATCACCCGCGCCTGTTGGATCGAAAACTTCTTCTAATGGTAATGCTGGTGCAAAAAACACATGCTTCTCATGAAACAACAACGCACCATGTTCCCCTTTTTTGATAATCAAATACTTCGGCCCCATAGCCATAATCTTTTGAGCTGCTTTAACCAATGAATATTCTCCACTCAATTGACGAGCTTCGCCATCATTGACCATCAACACATCGACTAATTTGATTGTTTGCAACAAATCATCCATGGCTATATCCATCCAAAAATTCATGGTATCCATGATGATTAATTTTGGACGTTTAGTTAATTGCGAAATAATTTTTTGTTGTAATGAAGGCATTAAATTGCCAAGCATTAAAAACTCACAATCTTGATAACTATCTGGTACTTTAGGATCAAACTTAGCCAATACATTTAAGTCTGTAACCAATGTATCGCGGGTATTCATATCCATGTGGTATTTTCCACTCCAGAAAAAAGACTTTTCATCTTTTAAAACTTCAACACCATCAAAAGCAACGCCTCTTTCTTGCAAAGAATCGATTTCTTCTTGTGGGAAATCGCCCCCAATAATCGAAATTTGTTTGATTGATTGAGTAAAGTGCGAAGCACTCCAAGCAGCATACGTAGCAGAACCACCTATGATTTTATCTGTTTTCCCAAAGGGCGTTTCAATAGCATCAAAGGCCATTGTACCAGCTATAACTAGTGACATATTTTTAAAAATTTGAGTGCAAAGGTATCTTAAGCCAAGCGGAGTTCAAACTTTTTAAAGAGAAAAGAAATAGAATTGGAATTAACTTCAATAATACTAAAGGGTACAACAATATCAAAAAGTATTATCTACCTGACAATTTACTACTGTATCAATTTACCACGTTTCAATATTTGACCATTAGAACCTCGAACGATGTAAAAATAAACACCTGTATTGACATTAAGTTGAACAGTATGCTTACCTGATTTCATTTGCTCAGTGATGATAGCTTGACCATTATTCGCCAAAATTTCAAGCGAACATAAACTATCAAAACCATCGTAAATCAAGTTTTTTCCATTGAAAAAAACATTTCCCACTTCTTTAGTCAAAGGATTTAATGTTGTTGCAATATTTGAAATTAGTATTGTATCAATCACGGTATTCGAACGACAAGTATCCCACCCTGCGGTTAATGACACCACATAATTCCCTATAGCAGTATAAGTATGTTGTGGTGAAGTTTGCGTACTTGGTGCTGAGCCATCCCCAAAATTCCAGATAGAATTGTTTGAGCGCAATGAAAAGTTTGTAAATGAAGCAGTAGCTCCAGCAATGTTAGATGCAAATGCTGCTTGTGGCAATGTACCTGCATGCTGCCAGTTTTCAAAACTATCTAATATTGTTTCTGACGCTACAGTTTGTATCGTAAATAAATCTATAGTTGAAACACCAGCAGGCGCATATTGTGCACCGAGGCATGATTTACCAAAAATGGTTGTATAAAAAGTACAAGCAGCTAAATAAGTCCCTTGAATTGAAGGATGCGACTCATCAGGATTGTACAGTTCCACCAATGGATAAGCAGCACGATAATTTTTCCAAACTACACCCACTGGTGCACAAGTTGCATGATTACTGTCGCTCATCTCTAAGTAACTTTCTCTTAAACGTTGTTGCATGCCTAAGTAAGTACAAATTGGAGGATAGGATGCACAATTAGATGCGTCTCCATTTTTGCGCCCCCATGTCATGTAAAATACGATCTCAGCACATGGATTATATGCTCGGATGGTATCGCACAATTTCTTAGCATAAGGATAGCAATCCGTCTGAACTTGGGCTGGAGAAAATGCAGGTATTTGACTTTGCTCTTGTAAAACCACAAAATCCCAATTGCCACTTTGAATTTTTGCTAAGGTTGTTACATTGGTCGAATGTTGATTGAATGTAAAACCACCAGGAGTATTGTTATCGACTAGAATCGTATCACCCATAGAAAGAGCCAAATTCAATAGAGTATTAGGCAAATTATTGACAGAAGTATAACTGTTACCGATAAAAAGTACGCGCTTTACAGTTGCAGTTGCAGTAATCCCGATAAGCAAGAAGAAGAGACATAACGATAAGTATAATTTTATTTTCATAACGACAAAGTTAAAACTATTTTTTCACATAGAAACCCAAGAAGCGTCATAATACTTTCATTTTTTTAAAGTCTTAAAAAGTTTTACATTCGAAGCATATTTGAAAAAAGGATGAATAACACACAAGAAGAAATTAAATTTTTAGACGGGCCACAAAGTCGATGGGAAGATTTTAAGGTAACCATCCGTACGGTAATCGATTTTATTAAAGGCTATCGAACCTTACATTTCGCTGGACCTTGTGTCACTATATTTGGTTCTGCGCGATTTGATGAAAACCATAAAAGCTACAAAGAAGCGCGAGAACTAGGTGCGAAAATTGCCAAACTTGGCTTTACAATTATGACAGGTGGTGGCCCAGGTATCATGGAAGCTGGAAATCGTGGCGCACGTGATGTCGGCGGACGAAGTGTAGGTTGCAATATCGAATTACCTTTCGAACAAAGTCACAATCCTTATCTCGACAAATGGGTTACGATTAAATACTTTTTTGTTCGCAAAACTTTGTTGATCAAATACTCTTATGCCTTCATCGTTATGCCAGGTGGTTTTGGCACTATGGATGAATTATTTGAAGCTTTGACTTTGATACAAACACAGAAAATTAAAAATTTTCCTATCGTAATCTTTGACCGTGAATTTCACAAAAATCTATTGGAGTATATCAACGATATGAAACTCGCTAAAACGATTTCGCCAGAAGATTTAGATTTGATATTAATTACTGACGATATAGACGAGGCTGTTGAATATATTCGTGGCAGTATTGAACGCTTTGGACTTCAATATGAGAAGAAATTCAAACCAATGAAATGGTTGTTTGAAAACAATGAAAAGTAATAGTTTTATTGTTTCACAAACTTAGATACCATACGTTTATTGGCTTGCACTTCGATAAAATAAGTGCCTATAGGCAAAGTGTTCACATCTATTGAATAGCTATTTGAAAGCGAGGTTTTGAATTGTTTTTTCAAAACAGGGTTTCCATTTACATCAACCACAGTCAAAGCAATATTATTTCCTTTATCAGTTTGATGCAATGAAATGGTCAATTGCTCTTGTGTTGGATTAGGATACACTGTCATGGCTAAATTATCTTTAACTGTTTCATTGACCGACAATGCTTTTCCATTGATGATAATATGATCGAATACAGCATCGTTGATCGCTGTATCAATATGACTACAATTGGCAAGACCTACATACACTGTATCCACCATATTGATAGTAGCAGTTTCAAGCATATTCCAATTGGTTCCATCCAATGAAAAATATGAGGTCATTGTATTGCCTAATCTTTCCAATTTCACATAACCCGGTGCAGTCCCTGCAGTATCTTTATTGGTACTATAATCGTTGGTTTGTTCGCGCCATTGCATTGCAAAGCCATTGCCAGGTGTCATAGCACATATCGCATGACGAGAATCTGTGTCTAAAGTTTCACGTATCATAACGCCCCCTTTTGCCCAACCATAAATATTACCAATATGTTTGACACGTGCACTGATTGTGACATCACCTGCTAGTTTTTTGTACAGAAAATGAAACTCATCCTGCAAATCCCAAATATCTTCGCCTGCGGCATAAACAGTATAACGCGAATTGATCGCATCATAACATACACTTCCTGCAGCGCCTACTGCG
>JBILCF010000208.1:0-4266 GCA_044353325.1 Chitinophagaceae bacterium
AAAGAAGAAGGAAATTGGGAGCATACCAATATTTTACACGAAACACCTTCTTCGAAAGAGCATGTTTCTGAAGTTTTTTTAGAAAAATTACCAACAATAAAACAAGAATTGCTTGAAAATCGTTCAAAGCGCATAAAACCTTTGACTGATGATAAGATTTTATTAGGATGGAATGCTTTAATGAGTAAAGCATTGACCAATGCAGGACTTTTAACTGGAGAAAATGCATTTATTGATCTTGCTCAGCAAAATATGATTTTTATGCTTGAAAACTTTAAGTCAGAAGAGCATTTATTCTATCATACTTACAAAAATGGGTTAGCCAAAATACCTGCTTTTGCTGATGATTTGGCTTATTTAGCAGACGCACTTATTTCACTTGCAAATGCAAGCGGAAATGCAATTTATTTAGATCGTTCGAAAGAAATTACGAATTATTTATTGCAAAATTTCAAGGCTGAGAATTCTGTTTTGTTGGATTTTGCAAACCACCAATTTCAACAAGTTGAAATAAATAAACGTGAGATTTATGATGGGGCTATGCCTTCACCAAATGCCATATTTTATTCTGTATTGGATCAACTTTCGACACAATTAGAGATATTCGAATGGTCACTCAAGTCATCCCAAATGTTGGATTATATGCGAAATCATTGCCAACATCATCCAAGTTCATTTGCAATATGGTGTTCGTTGTGGCAGGTAAAACGAGTTGGAGTAATTGAAGTGAAAGTAGAAGGAGAAGCTGCGTCTAAAATTGTGCTGAAATTGCACAATAAAGGGTATAAACCCAACGTTAAATATTCGATAACAGGAGAAAAAGGAAAAGATGGTAACGGACAATCTCTAGAGGGGGAAACTCGAATTGTCATATGCAAAAATCAAGTATGTCACAAGCCAATATCAAAAATAGATGATGCCATAGCGCTAATTTTTTAGCATAATATTTTGTAATGTGGCATTTTTTTTATTATTTGGCACTTGATTTCAGTGAAAAGGACATTTGCACAAACTTTTTTCTAATTCACCTGATTTAATAACATAAAAAAATATTTTTTTAAACTTTTTATATAAGAATTAAAATATCGTGCATATATTGTGCTGGTATTTAAGTTAACAAATATTTTTAATATATTTGCACTCTTGTATAAAAACAATAAACGGACTATGATGAAACAATTTTCGTTAAGATTATTCGCACTAGGATTAATAGTGACAGCTTGGGGTTGTGGTAGTGGTGGAAATACTGGCCAAGTGGTTGGTACAACCCACAGAATCAACGGTACTACACCTGCTCCTGTAGGTATGACTTGGGTTCCTTCAGGTGTAATGCACATGGGGGCAAGCGATCAGGATATGAGAAATGCAAACGATGTAAAAAACCGAACTGTACAAATGATTGGGTTTTTTATGGATGCTACAGAGGTGACCAATATGGAGTATCGCCAGTATGTTGACTGGGTAAGAGATTCTACTGCGCACTCAATTTTAGGAGATTACAAGGATAATGAAGATGGTTCTCAAAGCATTGATTGGAAAAAGAAATTGAAATGGAATAGTGAAGAGCTTCAAGATGCAATGGCTGGTTACTATGTACCTGCTTCTGAAAGTATCTGGGGTAAAAAAGAATTTGACAATGCAAAGTTGAAATATCACTACGAAGCATTTGATTACGATTTAATGGCTCGTCAGTCAGTACCTGGTCAACAACAAACTCGTTCTACTTATTTAAACAAATATGATCCTCAAGTATATCCTGATACTACAGTTTGGATGAAAATGTTTTCTTACTCATACAACGAACCAATTACACACCAATATTTTTGGCACCCATCATTTAACAACTACCCAGTTGTAGGTGTTAATTGGTATCAAGCACAAGCATTCTGTAATTGGAGAACAAATTATTTTAGAGCATTCAGAGATTCTAAAAAAATGTATCTTGAAGGAGAATTCAGACTACCAACTGAGGAACAATGGGAGTGGGCTGCACGTGGTGGCCGCACACAATCTCCATATCCTTGGGGTGGTCCATATATCGTAAACAAAAAAGGTTGTTATTTAGCTAATTTTAAACCTAATCGTGGTAATTATAGCGCTGATGGTGGTTTGTATACAGTTCGTGCTGATGCTTATTGGCCTAATGATTACGGTTTATATAATATGAGTGGTAACGTTGCAGAGTGGACATTGTCTCCTTACGAAGTTAGTACATATAATAATGTATCAGACATGTCACCAATGATACGTAACAAAGCTAAAGAATCAGATCCAACATGGTGGAAGCGTAAAACTACACGTGGTGGTAGTTGGAAGGATGTTGCTAGCTTCTTACAAGTTAGTTCACGTGATTATGAATTTGCTGACACTGCGAAAGCATATATCGGTTTCAGATGCATAGTACAATATATTGCACCAGCTTTGACAAACAAATCACCTAAAAGAAAATAATTAACCCCTAAAATTTAACAAAAACTAAAAATTATTAAGAAAATATGAAATCAATATCCTTATTTTTTGAAACAACTTCAGGTAAATACATTAAAAACTTAATCATTGGTCTTGGTGCAGCAGTAGTATTGATCGGAGCGTTGGCTAAGCTTCAACACTGGCCTTGGGCAGGTACTGCCTTGATTATTGGTATGTGTACTGAAGCTTTCATCTTTGCGATGTTAGGGATATTGCCTCCACACAAAGATTACTATTGGGAAAAATACTATCCAGGATTAGATGAGAATCCACATGTTGAAGCCTACAAAAAAGGTGTAAAATTTCAACCAACTCCAATTGGAGGAGCAGCAGGATCAGGTGCATCAGCAACTGCTTCTATGGACAAAATGCTTGAAGAGGCTAATATTAATCCAGCTAACCTAAAGCGTTTGAACGAAAATTTTCAAAAATTTGGTGAAACTGTAAATCAAGTTAAAGATATCGCTAATGTAACTGCTGCTACGAACGAGTACTCAGCAAAAGCAAAAGAGGCTTCTACAGCATTAGGTCAAATGAAAGATACGTTCATGGGAGCTACTAATACATTGGCTTCATTCAACAATGCAGCTGAAGAAACAGCTAAATTCCATACTCAAGTAACTACATTGACTAAGAATTTAGGTTCTTTAAATCAAATTTATGAAGTAGAATTGCAAGATGCAAACAATCATTTGAAAGCAATGAACAAATTCTACAGCAACTTAGTAAATGCTTCTGAAGCAATGCAAAATAGTGCTGATGATGCAAACAGAGCAAAAGAACAAATTGGAATGTTAGCTAAAAACTTAGGTACGTTGAATCAAATTTATGGTAACATGCTTAGCGCTATGCAAGGCCGTTAATCATAATCTAACGATTCAATACGAAATTATTTATTAAGTAAAACAAATATTTAGAAAGGATGTCTATACCTAAAGAACCGAGGCAGTTGATGATTAACTTGATGTATCTTGTGTTAACAGCATTGTTAGCCATGAATGTATCGAACGAGATCCTTAATGCATTTAAAATTGTTGATAAAAGTATATTAAGCTCATCAAAAAGTATTCAAGTTAAAAATGAAAATACTATAGCCAATTTTGAAATAGCATTGGAAGATGAGACTATACTTAAAAACCCTGAAAAAGTCGATAAAATTAAAAGTTATAAAGCAATTGCAGAACAAGCTATGGCCATGGGTAAACAAATGGAATCAGAGCTTGAACAATATAAACAATTAATCATCACAAAAGCAGGTGGGATGGATCCTCAAAATCCTGCTTTGTTATTACGTGAAGATGATTTAGACGCTGCAACAGCCATAATGATTGAAGGCGACCAAAAAGGGAAAGAAATGAAGCAGAAGCTTGAAGAATTCAAAAATAAAATTGCTGCTTTAGTACCAACTATCGATCCTAAACAAACACAGGCTGATAAAACAACTCAAGTGCTTAAAACTTTAGCCCTAGACTTATCATCAGATGTTAGTGAATCAAATCCAAGTGGTGATTGGAGTTATGCTAATTTTCATATGGTTCCCGCTGTAGCAGCTCTTACTTTGATGGATAAATATCAAAATGACGTTAAAAACTCTACATCTGCTATTGTTGACGAATTATGGTCTCAAGCTTTTGGTGAAAAGAAAACGAAACAAATAGTATTTGACTCTTATGATCTTATTGTTTCATCTCCGAATTCTTATTTGCTTCCTGGTGAGAAATTCACAGCAACTGCTATGTTAGGCGCATTTAATAAAAATTCTCAAAACTTAACTATTTCTGGTGGTGGACGTGGATT
>JBILCF010000266.1:0-12432 GCA_044353325.1 Chitinophagaceae bacterium
TATTTTGAAAATCAATAAAAATGCAAAAATAAACACCAACTATTTTGTCCACTTGGAATAAACGTCTAAAAAATACCAACTATTTTGTCCATTACGCCAGATTTTGCAAAAAGCTGATTTACAAATACTTAGTCGTTTCAGCATTTCTAATGCTGAATCTGGGTTAAAAACGAGTCAAATACTTTAAAAGATTAGCGTAAAAATGTTAGATTTGTAAGGTAAACATATATAATGTTATGACTAAAGTATTTTTAATCGCTGTAATTGTCTTGTTTAACGCTAATTTAATCATTAATGCGCAATCCTTATTTACACGAATATTGCCTGAAAAATCAACGATACGATTTGAAAATCAAATCATTGAAGATGGTAAAACAAATTTACTTAATTATGAATATTTGTATAATGGGGGTGGTGTAGCAATTGGCGATTTTAACAATGATGGGCTTGCTGATATTTATTTTACTGGAAGTGCAGTGCCCAATAAACTTTACCTCAACAAAGGCAATTGGGTGTTTGAAGACATCTCAAAACGTGCTGGAGTTGAAACAGAATTTGGGCTTTCGACGGGTGTAACTTTAGTTGATATTAACAATGATGGATTTCTTGATATATATATATGCAAATCAGCTTCAACCAATCCGCTTCATCGAAAAAATATACTCTATGTCAACAATAAAGATTTGACGTTTACGGATAGGGCAAAAGAATACGGTTTGGCCGATATGAGTTATTCTACACAGTCTTATTTTACTGATTTTGACTTGGATGGAGACTTGGATATGTATTTAGTCAATCACCCAGGCAGTATGCGTGATGCCAAAATGGTCTATTTAACTTACAACAAATTGGGTCAATTAGTGTTAGATAAGGATACAGCTATAGAATATGTAACGGATAGATACTATGAAAATATTAATGGAAAATATGTTGACAAAACCATCAAAGCAGGTGTAGTAGATCATGGATACGGCTTAAGTGCTGCCGTAGGTGATTATAACAACGATGGGTATCCAGATATATATGTATGCAATGATTATATTAAACCAGATTTTTTGTACATCAACAATAAAAATGGCACGTTTACAAACCAATTTAATCAATATTTCAAGCATAGTAGCACCTCATCGATGGGTTCCGACTATGCGGACATCAACAATGATGGATTCTTAGATTTGATTACGTTGGATATGTTAGCTGAAGATTATAAACGCCAAAAACAACTTAAAACAGGTTCGAATTATGATCATTTTTTTAAAAATATAAAATACGGGTTGGAGTACCAGTATACTAAAAACTGTCTTCAGGTCAACAATGGCAATGGATCGTTTTCAGAAATCAGTTATTTTTCAGGACTTGCCTTTACCGATTGGAGTTGGGCGCCTATCATGGCCGATTTTGATTTGGACGGCCTCAAAGATATATACATTACAAATGGCTATCTGCGCGATGTAACGGATATGGATTATGTAAAATTTAAAGCTGATTCAGTAGTCAAACAACTTAAAAATGCAAAAAACCCCGATGATATCAGTAAATTATTCTCTGCTATTCCATCGGTTAAAGTTTCAAACTATTTTTTTAAAAACAATGGCTATCTTATGTTTTCAAATCTAACCGTACCTTCTGGAGTGAGCAGGCCTTCATGGAGCAATGGTGCGGCTATGGGCGATTTGGATAATGATGGGGATTTAGATATAGTCGTCAATAATTTTTTTGAACCTGCTTTTTTATATCAAAACAATGCCATTGAGTCTAAGTTTGGCAATTACCTCAAAATAAAACTGAATGGGAGTGATCAAAACAAACAGGCGATAGGCGCCATCGTCTATGTGACTACACCCGATGGTGTAACGCAAACCTTGCATCAAATGCCATCGAGAGGTTATTTGTCTACGCACGATGCAACATTTGTAGTAGGGCTTGGCAAAAATATGCAAGCCGATATTAAGGTAGTATGGCCAGGAGCAAAAACTCAAACTGTTGTAAAATCAGAAGCCAATACATCGGTGACAATTTCACAAGAAAATACTAAGCCGTATTCAATTCCTAGTATGCCTTTGACCGTTTTTCAAGATATAACACGTCAAATTGGTTTGTCCTATAAACATGAAGAAAATGAATACATCGACTTCAAACTAGAACCATTACTGCCTAGGCAATTGTCAAAACTAGGTCCAGGATTAGATGTGGCCGATGCCAATGGCGATGGACTGGAAGATTTTGTAACCACAGGCGCTAAAGGATTTGAAACCGTATTATATCTTCAAACTAGTCAAGGTAAATTTGTAAAATCAAATCAACCTGCCTTAGCAACAGATAAGATTTATGAAGATGTTGCATCGCAGTGGAGCGACATTGATCAAGATGGCGATATGGATTTATTTATCGTATCGGGTGGGAATGAAAATCCCAAAAATCCAGAAATGTACCCTTTAAGGTTGTATATTAATGATGGTAAAGGCAATTTGACTCGATCCACCAATGCCATTCCTTCTTCAGTCTTGACTAGTGCCAACAAGATTGCATTGGGTGATATGGATAAGGATGGTGATTATGACCTCTTTATTGGAGGAAGAGTGGTTCCAGGTCATTACGGTCTGATACCCAAAAGTTTTATACTGCAAAATAACAACGGAATATTTACAGATGTGAGTAGCCAAGTAGCTTCTATTTCGAAATTGGGTATGATAACTGATGCAACTTGGTCTGATTGTAATAAAGATGGATGGTTAGATTTGGTTATTGTAGGCGATTGGATGCCACTCACAATCTATAAAAATAATACAGGTAAGTTAGACAATACCCCAATCGTGTTTGAAAAAACCTATGGATGGTGGAATACCATTCATGTCACCGATTTGGATAAGGATGGGGATGAGGATTTAGTAATGGGCAATTTGGGCTTGAATAATCGATACCGAGGCAACGATCAAACTCCAATGACCATGGAAGTCAGCGATTTTGATAACAATGGTAGCACAGACTGTGTTATCAGCACCTTTCAGAATGGCGTAAGTACACCGCTAGTTACCCGCGACAATATGCTGGATCAAATGGTCTACCTCAAAAAGAAATTTTTACGATACAGTACCTATGCCAATGCTACGATACAAGATATCTTCACGCCTAGTCAGCTAGCGAAGGCTACACACTTTAAAGCCAACAACATGCTCAGCCAAGTAGCTATTAATGATGGGAATTTTAATTTTACATTTTCATATTTACCCAAAGAAGCGCAATTTTTCTCTGTCAAATCCATTCTTAGTGAAGATGTAAATCAAGACGGTATTATGGATTTATTACTTGCGGGCAACGAGTATGCGACCGAAGTTGAAACAGGCAGAATCGATGCGGGAATTGGCTTGTATTTAAAAGGAAAGGGGGGCAATAAATTCCAAGCTGAAACGGTTCTTAACTCAGGATTTTATTTACCTGAAGATGTCAAACAAGTCAAACGAATAAAAATAGCGAACCAAAACTGCTACATTGCTGTGAGAAATAGCGAATCAATCTTGTTTTTGAAAAAATAAATGCTGATAAGCATTCATTTCGTTAGAAACACAAAAGTATTATTGATCTGCCGCCAAGCAGGTTGCCTCGCCATGAAATTGTTGACACAATGACTATTTTCGGAAACGCCCTTGCGAGCTCGGAAAACGATGGATGAAAACGATCGAATAGTGATTATGATTTGCTCATAATTGGATGAGGGTCACAAACTATAGTATAAATCTTGAGCAAAGACTTCCCCCCAAGTAGGCATGTACTTATACTTTTCAGGTTCGCCCGATTTAAATATCTCCAATGCTCTTTTTAAATTTTCTTTAGCTAGGTCTTTATTCACAACTACAAAGAGGCTACTCGGTTCAACGCTTATAAAGAAAGCATCTACCATCAACAATCTTGGATTTTCGGTTGACCCTTTTGCTTTGGCCTGTTCCAGCAAGTGTGCGATATCATTACTATATAGTTGATAACCATTGTCAGGATCTAATTTGACCTTCATAATTTTACTAAAAGCACTCAAAATAAGGACTTCTTGGTTGTTGTCTATTAAAGATGCTTCTTGCAATAGTCTTTCAACCTGTTCAATATTTTCCTTTAATTCAAGATTAATTTTCGGGTCTTTTTTGTTTTGTATGACGATACGGTAAAACTGCGTTATTCTAGCTAAGGCAGCATAGTATTTTGGCGCCCAATTAGTTTGGTCCTTAGTCCCCATCTCCTCTAGTTTTTGGTAAATTGCAGGATAATCAGATTTTTTGGCCAACATAATTTTGTCAATTTCAATTTTTAACTCATCGCTTTGAGCCTTTGATTGCAAAGGAGTTACAAAAAAGCAAAACATGCCGAAAAGATAAACCAAGCACTTTATTAGAACATTTTTTTTCATACCGTCAAATATCCACAAAAATAAAGTAAAATGCAACATAGGAACTAAAAATGTTGATCCAACATGAAAAATCAAATGGTTTAGGCGATATTAGTATGATGATTGCTTTTCCCAACATATTTAGTAGACTGCTTTTGCGAGGCTTTAAGACCTGTACCGATTAATCGGTATGCAGTCTCAAAGTGTTGCGTTGAAAAAATAATCATATCGTGACAAACACAGATGACTTTCCAACACAGCGGACAGGCGTACAACGCTATGACGTTGATTAAAGAAGCATTGCATTTATATAAGAAACACAACGAACAAACACAGATGGCTTTCCACCACGGCGGACTGGAGTGCCACGCCATGACAGTGATAAAAAAAGCATTGCATTAATAAAAGAAACACAACGAACAAACACAGATGGCTTTCCACCACGACGGACAGGCGTGCCTCGCCATGACCTTAATAAATAAATATACCCATCTTTTATACAATCTAAAAAATCATTTAGTTAAGCATACTTTATCCACATTTATCATTGTTTTTTATTTTTTTTTTTAAAAAAATAAGGTGAAAAGTTTGAATTAACATTTCAATATGCTAAATTTAACCTCTAATTCAAAAAATTAAAACGGGAAAGCTGAAAACCGGTATTTAAAAGTAGGCATAATTTAATTAAAAACACATGAAAAAATTCAACAAAATTTTGTTTTCGTCCATGTTCTTAGCATTAGCTACGTTGACGAATCTGGCTTCATGGGCCCAGTGTAATCTGACGCTACAGAATCCTCAAGGGGTTATTGCAGCAGCCACGTCTGTCACTGCGCCGATGAACAACTGTTTAGTGACAGGTATCAATTCTATGGTTAAAGGTACTTATGCCTTGTACACAGGTTTAGTACCAGGTCAGCAGTATCAAGTCGGAAACGGACAAGCTGTCTATGGTATCAATGCCGGTGGTGCAGGTACTACAATTACCGTGTATCGCAATGACAACCTTGCGTTGATAGGTACTGCATCTTCAGTTGGTATAGGTCCATTGGATGGAACTACCGTCACCTTTACTTGCCCAGTTGGTGTAAGTGAGGTAAGGGTTTTACTAAGCGACAACCCATGTAACGGTATACAAGTAACTGGAGCTAATTTCATGCGTATGCGATGCCTTTCATGTGTTGCAGCTCCCGCTGGTCCAACTACACCAGGTATCCAAGCTGTATCTTTGAGTGCACCTGCTTCAGGCGCTTTGAATATCAATACTTCTGGTATAACGTTATCTTGGTTGGCAACTGGTAATGCACCACTTGCTTACAATCTATATCTTGATAATGCCAATGGTACCACATTATATGCTGTAGTACCAGCAGGCGCTACTTCTTATACTATTCCTCCTACTACTCCTTTGATGTGTAATACTACATATACATGGAGAGTTGTACCAGTAAACTGTTATGGTGAAGCTGTTACACCAACAAGCTGTCCTCCATTTAGTTTTACTACAACAATCGGAGCACCTACTGTGGCTCCTACATTATCTGCCCCTGCATTTAATGCAACGGGTGTTGCACTAAATCCTACACTTTCTTGGACTGCTCCTCCTGGTGCAGCCATGTATGATTTATATTTAGATCAAACCAATGGTTCTACACTTTTCCAAGCTAATATTCCTCAAGCTTCATTTTCGTTTTTTAATGCAGCTCAATATTATCCTTTTGTAACTGCATTAAACTGTAACACAACCTATTTTTGGAAAGTTGTTGCAAAAAATGCTTGTGGTAATACTTTATCTGCTTCCAACTTTGTAAGTCGATTTACAACGATCAATGCTGTACCAGCTTGTCCAGTTATTACTGCACCTGCTAATAATGGAACTAATGTGATACAGAATCCTACACTTACATGGAATGCCTCTACCAATGCAGTTGCCTACGATATCTATATGGATGTAGGTAATGTGGTTCCTACTACATTGTTTAGAGCCAATTGGAATGGTACTTCTTTCACTGTGAGTCCAGCTCAGAATTTATTGTGTAACACTACTTATAGTTGGAGAGTCGTAGCCAAGAATGCCTGCGGAGAAAGTGTCTGTGGTACCTACAATACATTTACAACACGATCAACTACACCGGCTTGTCCAGTACTGACAGCCCCTGCAAATGCATCAATCAATATTACTACCGTTCCTACCTTGACGTGGACTGCTTCAGTAGGTGCTTATGCATACGATATCTATCTAGATGATCTTACTGGTATTAATGCAGCTTCTACTCTGATAAAATCAAATTGGTTATTAACTTCTTATGCAATTCCTGCAGCAGTACCTTTATGTTCAAGTTCTACGTATAGCTGGAGAGTCGTAGCCAAAAACCAATGTGGCTTGGCGACGGGTTGTACCACGCCGTTTACTTTTTCGGTTGCAAATCCTAATATATCTTGTGCAACAGTAACAGCACCTGCCAATTTATCGACAGGTATATCTCTGACTCCATTTATCTCATGGACTGCAGTCACAGGAGCAGTTTTCTATGATGTTTATCTCGACAATTTTGCGGGTACTACCTTATATGCAGGTAATGTAGGTGCTACTTCACTTCAAGTACCTCATGTCAGTCCATTGTTGTGCAATACAACTTATTCATTACGAATTGTTCCTAAAAATGTATGTGGCGATGCAGTGGGCTGTGCTACCACAACCTTTACTACATTGAACACTGCTCCAACTGTACCGACTTTATCTGCGCCAGGAGCCTTAGCTAATGTATTTACGCAAACACCTGCATTTACTTGGCTAGCAGCTACCAACGCAACCTCATACAATATCTATGTGGATGCTGGATCAGTGCCTACTCCGTCTAATTTAGTAGCTACACTTCCGGGTAATATCACATCCTTCTCTATGCCAAATGCTACTTTGCTACCTTGTGGTCAATATAGCTGGAGAGTAGAAGCGGTAAACTGTGTAAGTCCAGTTACAAGTGTAACAAATACATTCACGGTTACAGCTCCAGTAACTAATCCTACATTGACTCCTGCAAATTTAGCGACAGCAGTTTCTACCACACCTCTTTTGTCTTGGACAACTGTAACAGGTGCAACGGGTTATGATATCTTTATGTGTTCTGGACCTGGATGTACGCCTACTTTATATCAGTCCAACCTCAATGTAACACAATTAAACTATTTAGTGCCTGTATCTGCTCCATTGTTGTGTAACACACAATATACATGGAGAGTGGTTCCTAAAAATGCATGTGGACCTATTGCAGTTCCGATGACAAATATCACTTTCACAACTGCGAATCCAGTAACGACGACATGTGCTACACTAACTGCACCTCTCAATGCATCTACAAACGTTTCGTTAACGCCTACCTTATCTTGGACTGCACCAGCATCTCCAAACCTTGCACAGTCGTTTGATTTGTATCTTGACAATGCAACAGGTACTACATTTATTACAAATATAGGACCATTGCCTAATACCGCAACGCCTCAAGTTACATATCCTTGGCCTCATAATATACCATTGTTATGTAATACAACCTATACTTGGCGAGTCGTACCACGTTATTGTGGTGCTGTTTCTACGTCGCCTCTTTCTTGTACAGCCTTTACGTTTACTACATTGAATACAGGAACTACAATTCCTACTATTACCTCAGTGCCAGCAGCTACAGTTGTTGCGCCAATATGTGGTAGTGGATTAGTAACCCTGACCGCTGGAGGTGCACCTGTTTTGCCTGGTGTAATCTATCAATGGTTAGAATCTGCTTCTATAGGTGGTCCTTTCGTACCTGTAGTGGGTGGTGTAGGTGCCAATACAAATCAATACCAACGTATAGTGAGTTCAACGACTTACTTCCAATTTAGTGCTACAGCTGTCAATGCGGGTGTTTGTACGCCTTCGTTGAGTGCAACTTATACAGTCAATGTAGGAACTCCTCCAACTCTTTCTGTTACACCTTCAGGTGTTGCCAATTATTGTTTTGGATTGCCTACTGCGACTCCTATTACAGTAACTAGCTCTATGTTGGCTTCTACTATTACACCTGCTGCAGGTGTAACAGGAGCTTACCCTACTTATACATTAACACCAACTGCAACGACTACGTATACTATTTCTACAGTAGATCCTGCTACGGGTTGTACAGCTACCATTACAAAACCAATAGGTGTAGGTATCAATTACAATTTAGGTGTTACAGCTTCACCATCTGCAGTTTGTAATCCAGGTACAACGGTATTAAATGCTTTAGACACTTCGTTTTTAGCAGCGCCTTCTTACCCTGGAACTTATGGAGTACCAACTTCATTAACAGCTACAGAAGAAGAGATTATTAATGTAACTTTTGGAACATTAAATAACTCATCCAATTGTTCTACTCCTACAGCCGCTAATATGGGACCTGGTTCTATTTTAGGTCAATATTCTAATTTTACGTCTGGAAATACAGTAGTGAATATACCTACCTTCCCTGCTGGTACTGCTGTTACAGGAAGTATTAATATAAGTGACTGTAGTTCTACTGGTTTTGGACAATATGCTTTTTATATTGATTATAATAAAAATGGTGTATTCGATCAACCTGCAGAAAATGCTTTTGTTAGTGCAGGTGTGACTGGAGGTTTACTTCCTGCTGGTTTGGTAGTTCCTGTTACATTAAATATCCCTGCAAATGCAACGAATGGTAATACCATCATGCGTGTAATGTGGTATGAAGGTACAGTTGCACTCACAGCTAATGCATCATTAGCTTCTGCGAATGCATGGGGTGAAACAGAAGATTACGTCGTGAATATTACAGGTGGTACGGGTCTTCCGCCATCAGTACAAAATACATTGCCTACATCTGCATTTACATGGACAGCTTCTACACCTGCTACTATTGCTACGAATCCAAACAGAACGGTGACTGCTAGTAATATTACAGCAGCGACTACCTTTACGGTGACTGCTACTGATGCTATAGGATGTACGTTTACAAAAACAATTTTCGTAGATGCTGCAACTCCAATTGTTGCTACAGGAACTACAGGTACCACTACTTATTGTAGTGTTACACCTAGTACTACTCTTACAGCAACTTTCTCTGGTGGTTCTGCACCATTCTCATCTGTATGGACAGGTGGTCCTGTATTAAGTACAACAGGTGTGACGGCGGTATTGAATCCACCAGTGGGTAATACAACGTATACTGTTACAGTATCTGATAACTGTGGTACTTCATCTTCTACTACTGTTGTAGTGACTGTAAACCCTACACCAACTGTTGCAATCACCCCTGGTGCTGCAAATGTATGTGTAGGCGCTTCTTCAACACAAGTAGCAAGTGGTTCTGGCGCAGCGCCAGTGTATACTTGGATGCCAGGTTCATTGACAGGTGCTAGTCAAACGTTGAGCCCAGTGGCCAATACAACTTACACCATTACGTCTACTGATGGTCCTTGTAGTGCTACTACAGCATTGGTTTTAACATCTAATCCTGCTCCGGTATTTGGTGCTACTACAGCAACACCTTCTTTACTATGCCCTGGTGATCTAACATCGTTGACAACTTCAGCTACGTTAATTGCTGGCGGAACTGGACCAGGTGCATATTCTATAGCAACTATACCACATAATCCAGTTGTTCCTGTAGGTCCTACATCGGCTGGTCCTACTGGCGATGATGTTTTATCTGGTGTTATTTCTTTACCATTCCCATTCACTTTTTATGGTGTAGTTAAGAATAATGTCTATATTTCTACAAATGGTTATATTTCTTTCGACCCATTAGCTGGAGCAGGATGTTGTACTGGTCAACTTTTACCTAGTACTTTTGTTCCTAACGATTTAATTGCAGCTTGTTGGGAAGATATGAATATCGGCGCAGGTCAATTAGATTACTTCACATTTGGTACAGCGCCTAATCGTAAATTTGTAGTACGATGGGTCAATGCTGTTTGGTTTGGTGCTGGTGGTACAAATCAGACATCTCAAATTGTATTGAACGAAAGTGATCAATCTATAGAAATACATGGAACTAGTGGTGGACCACTTGCAGGTAACAATACTACAGTTGGTATTGAGAACTCAACAGGTACCTTGGCAACTGCAGTTCCTGGTAAAAATAGTACTTCACCATGGACATTTGCCAATGAAGCTTGGAAATTCTCTCAACAAGTTATTACTCCAGTTACTAACTATGCTTGGAGTGATCCAATAGCAGGTGTTATTGCTACACCTACTACGCAAACAACCAATGCAAATCCTACAGCAGCTTATACATATACTGTAACTGCTACAGGTGCTAATGGTTGTACTTCAACTTCTACTGTTGCTGTAACAATGAAACCTATTATCACAGGTACTGCAACAGCAACTCCTGCAACGATCTGTTTAGGTCAAAGCACAACATTAAATGGTAATGTACCTTTAATTTGTGGTGGTACAGAAACTACATTTGCTGGTACATATGCTCCTGCAAACTGGATATTATCTCAAATCAATTCAAATGGAACTGTTAATACAGGAGGTGCTCCAGCAAATATTATTTTGACTTCTGGTACAAACCTTTCTTCAAATGAAGGTTACACAGTTTATTCAAAAGTAATAGAATGCGCTGGAACAGTAAGCTTTAACTGGGCTTATACAACTCCAGATATCGCATTCTTAGATCGTCCACGTGTTCGAATCAACAGTGGCGTTTGGAATGACATGAATACTTTCAACCTAGCTGGTGCTTCATCTCAAAGTGGTACACAATCATTGACAGTTGCAGCAGGCGATACAGTTCGTTTAGCAGCTTGGACTTTTGACAATGATGGTTTAGCTTGTACAGTTACAATTTCTAACTTCAGTGCTCCAGCATTGCCAGTCTCAGGTTTTGTTAACTTCTGGGATGCTCCAACTGCTGGTACATTAATTGGAGGTGCTCCAAGTACTGTTACTCCAGCTACTGCAGGTACTACAACTTACTATGCTCAATATAATACAGTGAATGCAGCAGGTTGTACAAATCCAGTACGTCTTGCGATCCCTGTTACTGTAAACGGTTTACCATTAGTAACTTCAACTGCTACACCTAGTACAATTTGTGAAGGTGGAACTTCATCATTGAGTACACCATTACCTGCAGGTCCAGCTTTAGATCCAGGTGCAAGTTGTAATCCATCTTACTCAAGTGGAAATGGCTTTGGAGATTTCATCAACAATGTAAACTTTGGTGCAATCAATAATACAACAGGTGTAAATGCAGTTCCTGCAAATACATTCTATGCTACTCCAGTTGTGAATGTAACGAAAGGATTATCTTATCCTTTAACTGTTCAAGTAGGTACATATTCATTAAATGACGTTGCGGTTTGGGTTGACTTTAACCGTGATGGAGATTACAATGATCTAGGAGAGAAAATTGGTGAGATAGACAATAGTCCATCTAGTGCAGTTGTACCATTTACTATAGCAATTCCAGTAACTGCTCAAAGTGGATACACTCGTATGAGAATCGTAGAAGCAGACCAAGGAACAACTGGTGGTATGTTACCATGTGCTGCATACAGTTTTGGTGAATCAGAAGATTATCAAATTAATATCCAAGAAGTATTGCCAACAATAGGTTGGAGTGGTCCAGCTACTATAGCTTCAGCAACTTCAGCTACAACAAATGTAACACCAACAACAACTGGAGCTTTGACTTACACAGTTACCGTAACAGATGCAAATGGTTGTACAGGTACTTCTTCTACTACGTTGACAGTGAATACATTACCAGTCGTAACAGCTACTCCAGCTACACAAACATTGTGTCAAAATGGAAGTGCAACTGTAACAGGTGGTGGTGCAACTAGCTATGCATGGTCAGGTGGTATCTCAGATGCAACACCTTTCACTGTAACTTCAAGTGCAACGTACACTGTAACTGGTACAGATGGTAACAACTGTAGCAACACTGCAACAGCAGTTGTGAACATGAATCCATTACCAACAGTAACTGCAACTCCTGCAACGCAAGCGATTTGTCAAAATGGAAGTGCAACTGTAGCAGGTGGCGGTGCAAGTACATATGCAT
>JBILCF010000209.1:0-4249 GCA_044353325.1 Chitinophagaceae bacterium
TGAACCAACGGCAAATAGACATCATAAAGCAGGAAATTATACCAAATGAAAAACTTGAAAATGTAGATTTAGGCATAGTTTCACCTTATCGTAATCAGACAAATGCATTACAAAAAACATTTCAAGGTACTTCGATAAAAGCCGACACCGTTGACAAATTTCAAGGCAGAGAAAATGACGTTATCATACTTTCAACCGTTGATAACGAAATTTCTGATTTTACAGACAATCCTAATCGATTAAATGTAGCGGTTTCCAGAGCAGTTGATCAATTGATATTGGTTGTCAATGGTAATGAAATTGAAAACGACAACAACATTTCTGACTTGATAAAATATATCGAGTACAACAATTTTTCTATTGTTCAAAGTGAGTTAAACTCAATTTTTGATTTATTGTATAAAGGCTACGAAGAAAAACGAGCAAAAATTATTCACAAATCAGTTAAAGTATCAGAGTATGACAGTGAAAATTTAATGTTTTCATTAATCAAGCAAGTTTTATCATGTGAAATGTTTTTAAAATATGACGTTCTTCTCCATTTCCCAATTAGACAGCTTATCAAAGATTTTTCCAAGTTAGACGAACAGGAAACAAAATATGCATTAAATTCATTAACGCATTTAGACTTTTTGATTTACAACAAACTTGGCAAAGCCCCTGTTCTTGGAATAGAAGTTGACGGTTTTGAATTTCATAAAGAGGGAACGAAACAAGCTGAAAGAGATAGAATGAAAGACCAAATTTTGGACAAATACAATTTCCCTATTTTGCGTTTCAGGACAAATGAAAGCAACGAAAAAGAAAGACTAACGAACAAGTTAACTGAACTACAAACAACAAAATAAAATTGGGCGAACCGCTCACTCTTCGGGATGTTCCGCCCACCTTTTCGGGATTTGTAATCCCTAACCAATATCGGCAGTTTTGCAAACCGCTAAACGCAAAGCTTATTTAAATCTTAGCACTTTGTAAGTTCTAAGTTCTTCAATAGTAAAAAAAAACGAGTTATTCATCTAAAAAATCATTCCATTATAATGAATTTCAGTATTAAAAATGGAATGCGTAATAGTAGTAGCGAAATACGTAATAGTAGTAGTGCAATGCGTAATCTTCGTAATGCAGTGCGTAATCTTAGTAGTACAATGCGTAATCTTGGTAATGCAATGCGTAATAGTAGTATTAAAGTGCGTATTAATAGTATGGAAATGCGTCAAAACACCAAACTCTCCCTCTGTTCTGAATTTGTAATCCCGAACCGCTATCGAAGGATTTGAAATCCCGAACCGCTATCGAAGGATTTGTAATCCTTAAGCAAGCCAAAGTCAGCATCATCGTTTTTAAATTACTTTTCTAGTCGTATTCAAACTTTTAATCTACTCTATAAATATATACGGCTAAACGGTTTGCAAAACAGCCAATATGGATTCGACATTGCAAATGTCGAATAGAATTAATTAGCGAAAATTTGAAACAGTTGATTTAGTTTTGACATAGAAATCAACTGCGAATACATTGGTGTAACAATGAATTATACAATTCTTTTACATTCTGATATTATGATTCAACGATCAAGACATTCTAAATTGTGCTATTAAAATTATATAACGAAAGGATTTAAAAGTAATATCGAAAAAGCCACTTTGGGAAACAACAACTTTAGACAAGTACTATACACAGGTTCACACCTTCAACTAGTTCTAATGAGCCTTAAAGTAGGAGAGGAAATTGGGGAAGAAAATCACCAAAATATTGATCAGTTTTTCAGATTTGAAAGCGGCTCAGGAAAATGTATCATTGATGACACCGAATACAATGTGACTAGTGGAGATGTAATAATAATTCCATCAGGGACTAAACACAATGTCATAAACATCGGTAGTAAAACCGAATTAAAAATATACACCTTGTATGGGCCACCAAATCATCAAAAAGACACTTTAAGGATAACAAAAGAAGATGCCGAAAAAAACGAAGAAGAATTTGACGACAAAACAACAGAATAATTTTTTTATTTTCTATTTTAGTAATGACTCCCCTAAAAAATGTAATATCTCTCTCATTCATATTTTTTTTCTATCTATAATGCTACATACTATATTTAAGTAATATGCTGCTCGATATGGTCATATTTTTAACCTCTTTGGTATTAAAGCGATTGTATTAAAGTGAGGGCGAACTTACAAGCGCAACACATTTAATAAGTAAATTAAAGTAATTCTTGATATAAGTACCCCGTGGTTTTGTATGACAATAAACAATGGTAAAAAAGATTCACACTTCATAATTAATGAAATTTCGTGTAATAAAGGTTCGTCACAAGCAATCTTTGGCTTTAAAGTGAGGTCAGGACAAAATCATTAAATTATAACATTAAATCAAACAAATCAATTGTATAATTGTGTAACAAATTTATTCGAAAAAAACTGACCTTTATTGATGAAAAAGATACTTATAATTAATGGCCATCCAGATAAAAGTAGTTTCTGTTTTGCATTAACCGAACGTTACAAAAAAGGTGCAGATAAAAACGGAACTGAATGCAAGTTAATACATTTAATTGTCTTAAAATTCAACCCTATTGTGACTCATTTTTATAATTTTGTCTCAGTATAAGAACCTGACTTACAAAACATACAACAAGACATTTTACAAGTAGACCATCTCGTGTTCGTATACCCCAATTGGTGGTCAACTTTACCAGTCCTATTAAAAGGGTTTATTGACAGGTTTTTTTTACCCAATTTTGCGTTTAAATACCATAAGAACGACCCATTTTGGGATAAATTATTGTCTGGCAAAACTGCCAGATTGATTCTAACCATGGATACACCTGCATGGTATTATTGGCTAATCAATAAAAAGTACCGGGCACAATGCCATGAAGACTGATGTCTTGGAGTTTTGTGGTATAAAGCCAGTTAAAATATCCGTATTTGTCCCTCTTAAATCTGCTGATGAGAAGAAACGAAACAAATGGCTCGACTAAGTGGAAACATTGGGTAAAAATCTACTTTGATTGTAGAGATAAACTTTGTCACTTACCCCTCGTTAGCTTTATAAATAACAAGTAAATAGTTTGATAAGCAAGTAGAATGAAATCTCTAATTACTCAATCACAATTTTGGTAGTCGTTTTGCCAGTAGATGGCATGTCCTGCCCCATCATGTTCATTTTTGTATTGGAATTCAATTCTTCGTTGTACTGCTTTACAAGCCCGGTTTTTAATTCTACGACTAGACTGCCAGAGGATAAATTATCGACTTCAATATTCATTTCACCTTGTTGTGATGAAACAACTTTTGTCCCTTTAGTTTTTTTCTTAAACGAAACTTCAGCCATATTCCCGTTTAGTTTATCTAAGAAATATATCGTTTGCGATTTTACACCATCCTTTGTTTGATCCTTTTTCCAACCAGTACCTTCTTTGGCTTCAACCGGAACAAACAAAAATGCGTTTTCAATATTCGACGATTGCTGATCCATCATGCGCATCATACCTCTACCTTTCCCCTTACCTTTCGTTTTATCGTCTGCAGCTTCCACCATTTTACCATCAAGAGTTAGTTCTATGGTATCTGCAATGCCCAATTTACCTTTTAACTGCTCGGCCATCATACCAGTTTGTTTCGCAGGATCTTCGCTATCGTATACCATCTTTTGACCAAAGCCTTCAAAGTCGATTTTGATTTTTTGCAAGGTGGAAGTCAACTTATAATTTGTCGCTGAAACATTGATAACTTCATACACATTATGTGATGTTGTCGTTGTCTTCATATCCATAGACTCCTCACCTCGCTTCTGCTGATTGAATATAGAATCGCTCGATTTAAAAACTATTTTTTGACCAACATTTAATTGGAGTTTATGTGCATTTTGCGCATAAAGTGCTGATGTCAATACTAAACATCCTATAGTCATTACTACTTTGTTCATTGTTATTATTTTTGTATTTGTTTAAGAAATAAAAATTCTTGAAGCCATTAGCATTGCTTCCTCTAATGCTACTTTATTTAATTGTAAATCTATTTGTTGTTGTTCAAAATAAGCAATAACTTGCTCAGTAGCCAAGTTGCCCACTAAATCATTTTGCGCCATTGGACAACCACCAATGCCATTCAATGCACTATCAAATCGAATACATTGATTCATATAAGCTGCATTTATCTTTTCAAGAGCAGTTTCTTTGGTCGAATGAAAATGTGCTCCAAATTCTATGGAAGGGAATGCTTGAATCAAGTGTGAAAAA
>JBILCF010000078.1:0-12406 GCA_044353325.1 Chitinophagaceae bacterium
ATGTAGTCAATGAAGGGGATGAAATAATGAAAATAAAATTTGGAACTTTACCAACTGGTTTTAATCGTCTCAATGATAATGTTGAAATTCGTGTAGTTGATAATGATTACCAAATAGATCCTTGGGGCACACCATTGCAGCCTACTTATGGTATTGTCTCAAGTACGGCACCTTCAGGTTATTATAGTTCCCTCAATGGATTATCAGGACAAGCTTTATTTTTTCAATTGAGAAATATCATTGCCGATTCTACTGTCGTTCGTGCGCATTGTTATGGCGATATGCCTGAATTATTAAAGGAAGCCGATCATAATCCTAAAAATGGAAATCAAGTTTGGTTGATGTATGTCGAAGCACCACGTGCTAAGTTAGACTATCAAACCACTGGTAGTGGAACTGGGAAATGGAACCGCGAACATATTTACCCGCAGTCAAGAGGCGGATTTTCCAATGGAACCAGCGATACTGCTGATGGAATTGCGGTTTATTTACCCACTAATTCAAATGATATTTTAGCTGGACATGCCGACGCGCATGCATTGCGTGCTGAAGATGCAACAGAAAATAGTACCCGAAACAACAAAGATTATGGCGGTTCTGATTACAATGGACCTGTCGGTACTTTAAACAGTTGGCGAGGCGATGTGGCTCGAGCATTGTTTTATATGAGTGTTCGCTACAATGGATTAAGTGTTGTCAGTGGAAATCCTGCTGATACAACCGTTGGGCAAATTGGTGATTTGGACAGCTTGTTGTCTTGGCATATGTCGGATCCTAGAGACGATTTTGAAATGTACCGAAACAATTACATTTATACTTGGCAATATAATCGAAATCCATTTATTGATTTGCCCGATTTAGTGAGTTATCTTTTTGGTGCAAATCAAGGCCAAGTATGGAATAATAGCTCTTCAGCCATTGATTTTGCTGGGATGAATTGTACTATTTTCCCAAATCCAACATCAAATCAGTTTACAATAACTGGATTTGATGGTCAAGGAGAATTGGAAATTTGGTCGTCTTTAGGCCAATTAATCCACAAGCAGGTCGTAAAGAATCAAATGAAGATTCAAATCAACCAACCCAGTGGATTATATATCCTGAAATTGAACATAGGCGGTACTGTTGGAGTTCAAAAGTTACTCATTCAATAAATAATATTATGAAGTATTTTAAATAGTTGATTGAATAACCTTTTTATTACCATACCTTTGCTATTATAATAAATTTTTTTAAACACACACAATGGAAGGAACAGTAAAATTTTTCAATACTGAAAAAGGTTTTGGTTTTATCAAACCAATCGACGGAAGCGAAGATGTATTCGTGCATCACACAGGTCTTATTGACACAATCAATGAAAATGATAAAGTATCATTTGAACTTGAAAGAGGTAAAAAAGGTATGACTGCAGTGCGAGTTACACTTGCACAAGAAGCATAATATTAAATATATTTGCAAATTGAACCACGCGATAAGCGTGGTTTTTTTGTGCCATTTTTTTAAAATTCATTATTGCCGTGCCTATTTCTTATACTTTAATCCTCCCCAAGTTTCGCCACAATCATTTACAATTCGACCGTTTGGTCCATAAGTCAATTGATTTTTGTTTCGCAAATAAATAGATTTTCCTTTGGGCATATGCAAAGTGCAATTGATGTAAAGACTTGCTTTCTTATGTAGTGATATATCTGTGGTATAAAATAAGGCTTCAACTGTCGACTCTGTTTCCAAACTAATTTTACCTTTCAAAATTTTTGGTGATAATTTTATTTCGGGTAAATCACATTCCCACAAACCTCTTCCGTAAGTAGCAGCTATAATTTTTCCCCTACAATAATTAATGTTCAATTCTGATACTATACATTTTGGGAAATTTGTTGAGAATAATTTCCAGTCTTCAGTGAGTGAAGATTTAATGTATATTCCTTCATAAGTAGAAGCAAATAATGCGTCTTGACTACCATCGTAATAGACGATATCTGTGACATAGTATGATGGTAAGCCATTTGAAATATCAATCCAATTTTTACCACCATCGGGAGAGTAAACGACTCGCACACTTTTTTTGCATAAGTCATAATAATCACCAAAATATCCAAGGCTAATCCATACTTTGTCAGGATCGGTTGGCGATACACAAATTGCATGAATACGTGTGTCATATAAAGCGCCGTTGATAGTTATTTGTTTTGAAATGTCTGTAAAAGTTTTGCCTCCATCAGTTGATTTAAATAAAGCATTCCAATAACTACTGATATACAATACATTGCTGTCGGATTCACTACAAGCCATAGCTAAAGCTTGATGCGGTAATCCAATTGGATTGCTTTCCCATTTTTTTGAACCATGTTTGAGTATGTTTAAATTATATTCAGCAAAATATGTAGTTCCATTTGGATGAACTGCAATCGTTTTTTTGTTGCTTGCTGCTTCTTTCGGAGAGATAAAAGCACTTTGAGAAAATGGTGCCCGGTCATTGATAGTTCGCATCATAGCCCTGGAATTGTATTGTCCAAATGCCTCGCCAGGTATACGTTTGCTGTATTCTACATCATAGCCATCGCCACGTACATCATGTATCCATTCTTTTGTTTTGGGATTGTAACTCATAATGGAATTATCTTGTGAGCCTGCACTGATCATGCCGCTAAATGGTGAACTTCCCAATCCGTAAAATTGTGTAATCGGTAATGATGGTCCATTTAAATTTCTAAAACTTTTTCCTCCGTTATCTGAATACGATAATCCACCATCAGTTCCGAGGTAAATTTCATCTTGTTCGCCATCTTCACTATGTTTTGCTATAAAGACTGAACGAATATCAGCGTGCGGTATATTATCGCTTCCATAACTATAGCCATACATCATCTTGAAGTGCATTCCAGTGTCTGTAGATTTGTACAATACATTGCCGCATAAATATTGAACTGCTTCGTTGGATTGGTTAAGTGTTAGTCCTTTCATCCAATAAATATCTTCAGGTAGATTTTTATTGTTAGGTGACACGACTGAAGTGATTTGATTGGTTTCAATATTGTAATGATACAAAGCATGTTCGCGTGTTTCTACAAAGGTCCTGTTGATCCAAATTGTATTTCGAATTCCCTTACTAAGTTTAATAGCATAGCTAGGGTTTTTCAATTGGTTGTGATAATATTGTTTGAGTTCATTGGTTCGTTTAATAAATGTAATTTCAGACTTGTCTTTTGCACAATTGTTAAGTTGTACAAAATCACTTTCTAAAAGAATTGAATCTTGTGTGTTGGTAAAAAGTGGATTTGCTCTGGTCGAAAAATAAATAGTTTGGCCATCATTGGAGAGCAACATAGAAATGATTTCGAATTCTTTGTTGTAAAATAAGTTGGGAAATAAGGAAGGCGAGTAGATGATTTCCCAGTTTTTTCCTTGGTCATTCGAACGCATGATTTCTTTTTTGCCAAAAGCATAATACAAATTTGATGCACTGTCTTTTATGATTTGTTTGATTTCATACGACATTACAGTTGTTTCGTCAAACACGTTGGATTTACTCCAATTTTGACCGCCATCAGTAGAATGAATTACACCGAAATTTGCAGCGTCATACCATGTGTTGCTCGAACCAGTGGCTAGCATAACTGTATGAGGTGTTTTTGTAAAGTCCACGTGAATATCTTTTACACCCATTATGGGATATAGATAATTATCTGTAAGGCAAATCCAATTTAGACCTCTATTTTTAGTATGAAATAATCCACTGGTCATAGTCCCAATATAAATTTCATTGGTGTCAGAGGGGTTTATATTGATAGCAGTAATTACGCCAGCATGTTGATCAGCAAGCTTATCATTGGGATTTATAGGGCCAAGAAATTTCCAATCCGATTTGTATTCACTTTCTTGGGCACAAGGTAAGTGAGTCTGTGCCAAAAATTGCAACGGTAAAAAGGGTAATAAATATAGTAGGTTTCGCATGTTGTATTCGTTGGAATACGAAATTACAGATTTATTTTTGATTGCATCAATTTGCAAAAATCGGGTAGGGATTCTACTAAAAGGTCAATATGCTCATGAGAGTCAGTTCGTGGTTTGGTTGTATTGACATATACGGTTTTCATACCAAGTCCTTTGCCAAATTCCATATCTGATATATTGTTGCCAATCATAATGCTTTTTTCAAAATCAATCTCTGGGAAATCTTGTTTGGCTTGAAGCCCCATACCAATATTGGGTTTGCGATTTGGTGAATTACTGTCCAAATCTGGTGCATAATAATACCGATGAATATGCGCATTATGTTGATTCAATTCTTGCTCAAGATGATTGTGTATGTCGTGCAAATCCTTTTCAGTCATTAGACCTTTTCCGATTCCACGTTGATTCGTTACTAAGATTACTTTACCAAAGGATTGGTTAAGAATTGAAAAGTGTGTTAACACATCCTCATAGAACACAAATTCTTGTACGTTTCGAATGTAATCTTGGTCTTTTTCTACGTTCAAAACGCCATCACGGTCTAGAAATAATGTCCACGTTTTGTCTATGTCATGTATGAAACTCATCATATCGTAAATAAAGCTGGGATTTCAGTTTGAGCTCGAGCATAATCTTCAGGTATGCCAATATCTATAAAGTATTTGTCGCTGACATATCCTATCATGTCGCGTTCGTTGATCATTTTTTCAAGGTAGTCTTTCTCAAAAGAAAACTTTTGAGGGAAAGGAATATTTAAAAATGAATTTCTGAAAATACAATAAACACCGCCATTGATTAACCCAGATGCACCTACTTTTTTCTCTTCAAATCCCACGATTTGACTTTCGTCATTCATGTTTACTAAGCCATAGCGATCGGCTATTTGCATCGGTTTCAATGCTATAGTACAGTCGGCCATTTTGGTTTCTTGCCAATAGGACATTTCATCGTAGTTGACATCAAAAAATGTATCGCCATTGATGACAAAGAAATCTTGTGTATCGGAATATTGTAAAGCATTTAATATAGCGCCGCCGGTTCCCAATGGTTCGTCTTCCTCTGCAAAGTCAAACGCAAATTTAAATTCTTCGCGATGCTGCATTACGTAATCGATGACCATTTCTTTCTTATATCCTACAGAAAAAATAACCTTACAGAAATGATATTTGGAAAGGTGCTGACAGATGTAATATAAAAATGGTTTACCATTGACTTCAGCCAAACATTTTGGTTTGTCTTGCACGACAGACTGCAGTCGTGTGCCCATGCCTCCAGCTAAAATAATACAATCCCTATGCATGCGAAAAATATTTTTCTTCGACCAATTGACAAATAATATGACCAAGCATGATGTGCGATTCTTGTATTCGAGGAGTATCGTTGCTTGGTACATTAAGCAAGTAGTCACTGATGTTTTTCATGATGCCGCCACTTTCGCCAGTCAAACCAATGGTAATCATGTTTTTTAATTTCGCTGTTTTAAAAGCTTCTACAATATTCTTCGAATTGCCACTGGTAGAAAGTCCCACTAAAATATCGCCAGGTTTACCTATTCCATTGATCATGCGTGCATAAACTACATCGTAACTGTAATCGTTAGCAACTGCAGTAATGTATGATGTGTTGCAATGCAACGCCTCGGCAGGCAAGGCTTCTCTATCTGTATAAAAACGCCCGCTAAATTCAGCTGCTAAGTGTTGAGCATCAGCAGCACTTCCACCATTGCCACAAAAAAGGACTTTTTTACCATCCTTAAATGCTTGTGTGATGACATTGCTACATTCTTCGAGGATAGATATAAGTTGTTCGTTATCGAGTATTTGTTGTTTGGTAGCAATGGAAGATTGTATGATTGATTTTATTTGATTTGACATGTTTAATACGTAAGTTATGAGTTAAAGATTGAAATACAAATTTACAAAAATATTATTGAACACCAGCAGCTTGATACAGTTTCATAGCTTCAGTTTGATTGCCCATTTTCATGTAACAATCGCCCATGTATTTGTAACATGCTTGACGGATAGATTCGTCTTGCGATGCAGTATTGAAATTATTGAGTGCTTGTTGTGGATTCCCGCTTCCAAGTTGAGCTAATCCTAAATAAAAATAGCCTTTTGGATATTGTGGATTAGCTTGTATCAATTGGTTGAAGAGTGTTTGTGCGGTAGCAAAATCATTTTTTTGGAGACAAACCATACCATACATCTGTTTAGTTTCCATATTCGATGAATCGATTTTGTAGGATTGATTGATATACAGCGCTGCACTATCTAATCGTCCAAGTTGCATCAAAATATTTCCAGTAGTATTTAAAATACTGGTATTTTTCGGGTCAGCTTTAAGGTAGCTGTCAAAATATTGAATGGCACTATCGGCTTGATTTTGGTTTAAAGCATTGAATCCTTTTATGTCATCGTGCGATGGACGTTTGATGACTGCACTTAAAACTTGGCCTTGACTCTCGGCTTTAAAGAGGGTAGATGGAGGAAGCCAATTGCCTGTTTTTAATTCCTCGGCTGGTATCAAAGCAATATGAAAAATAACATAGTCCCAATCTTTTTGGTTGCGCTCATGGTAACGGATATAATCGACCACTACATTTTTTTCGTTGGCAAAATAATGGGTTAAAATATGCGCGGCATTGCTGTAAATGACTGTCTTTTTGTTTTTATCCAGTTTTGGTAATTCGTTTTTCTTAAACCAATCGGCACTTTGCTTTAAACTGTTGTAGTAATAATCGACTTCGTAATTGGTATACGCACCTTTTACACCACCTACAAGTTGGTTGTGGTAGGTGATGGTATTTGGAAATGTATTGGCTATAAAATAAAGTGGTTCAAGCATCAAAAATCCTAACATACCCAATCCAATCAGTTTAACTTTTTTGGTATCAAAAAAGGCTATTATTTTCTCCCATCCAAACGCTACAAGTACAATCATAGAAGGAAATATAAACAATACATGTCGCCATGCATGATATACATTGGCTTTGGTATAAATAATATACAACAAAGGGAAAAAAGCTGTGAAGGCTACGAAATATAAAATTGATGCGTTTTGATTTTTGCGAAAGCCCCATGCAAAAACAAACAACAAACCTAAGCCAGCTAACACTGCATACGAGTTGGTATAGGCGAAGCTTTTGAGTAAAAAGTCTGAACCAAGCTCTGTCGAGGGTACTTTCGCACCTTCAAACAATTGCCCCAAACTGACTTTGAAATTACTCATTTCGCTCAAAGCAGTTAGTGGATTACTGATTGGGTTTTGAAGACCGTACGGCCAAAGCAAACTACCTGCCAAATAGCCTAAAACACCTGTAATCGCTACTGGTTTGAAATAACTAAACAAGGATACCTTTTCATCTTGAAATTTAGTTTTGACTATAAACAATATACCTGCAAATACAACGAGATAGGGGATAAGTAATATACCACCCACACGTACATTGATTGTAGCGCCGATACTCAAAATAGCCCATGCATAATCTTTTTTACTCGCTGCAGGAAGACGGTCAAATAGTCTGATGATGAAATAAATAGCCATGATATACGCTGCTGCAAATGGCACATCTTTTGGGTTGTTCATCGCATGGCCTAAAAAGAAAGGCGATAAAAACATTAACCAAATGGCAATAGTGCCGGCTTGTTTGTTCAAGATGCGAACTGCAATTTTTGCGGCAAAAAATATGGCTAAAAAACCAGCCCAAGCATTCAAAATATGCCTTGTGGTGTATTCTTCCAAAGGCGATATTTTATTGAAAATAGCACAGATTAAATCAAATAAACCACCATAATATTGAACCACATTGTCGCGATTATAATTATAGACTTTTGCCGCATTCAATTCTTCAGAGGTACGAAAAATAGATTTGTCCGATCCGAATGATGTGAGGTAATTCAAGATTTGTTTACCATATTCATTCATATCCACTTCGTCGCCGCTGATACCATACGAAAAACTCATGATGGTCATCAGGATAAATACTGCTGCTAGACTCACCATAAATACGGTATTCCATATTGGGTTAATTGCTGTAATCTCACTTTTAAGCTCTGGCTGAAGCGTTTCGATATCAGCCTTTTGAGTACTTGTTTGTACTGGATTCTTTTTAGACATAAGGGTATAAAAAATAGTGTCCCAAAAGTAGCTAAAAAGTATCATATTGCTATGTGTTGAGCATAGAATCCTTTTTTTAGAATAAAAGCTACATTATTTATCTTTCAATAAAGTAATGTTTTTTTAGAAAGTCAAAAATCAATAAAGTAATGCCTGTTTTTAGAAGGCCTTAGGAAAATAGCGTTAAGAAAATGACTGTTTTTTGGCGTCAGAAACAAAAACAATCGCAATAAGTCAAATAATGGCTAGTCGCTTAATCTAAAAGCCACAGCCAATTTTTAGTATCAGATGCATAGCTTTTTTGTTTCCGTCAAAAAGCTGTCATTTTTAGCTATTTTTCGACAGCCTTGAAACCTAACAAAGTGGTTCATGAACACAATTAAAAAAATATAAATGACGTGAATACTTTTTGCTCCACTTTTGTGTCAAGACAAAAGTGGAAAAGAACTAAAAGAAACGAAAATCTTTTAAAAATTGTATTCTGATTATCAAACTAAAAAATATAAAAATGATTTTTGGTAACTTAACATACTATTTATGTTACTTTTTATGTTATAAATAAAACAACATCCAATGGCAGAACTAATCACAAACAACGGAAACGGTAGAAAACGACTTTCTACCCGCATAGACCTAACACCTATGGTAGATTTAGGGTTTTTGCTTATCACTTTTTTTATTTACACCACCACTATGGTTCAAGTTGCAACCATGGAAGTCATCATGCCAGACGAGACGCCTTCACCTTTACCGCCACCCGAAGTGCCACATCATGTTGCTATGAAAGTGTTTTTGGATAAAAATCATAAAATGTATTACCTGACAGGTTATGATGCAATGAACAACAATGTATTGGCTATCAAAACGGCTGATTTCAATGGAGAAAATTCTATTCGTAAAGCTTTGATAAAACATCAAGAAGATATTCGAACTGCTGTTAATAATCATTTACCTGGTACACATGCTAATGACAAACCATTTTTATTTATCAAAGCTGGATATAATACTCAATATGCTGATTTGGTAGATATGCTAGACGAAATGACCATTGTCGGTATTTCAGATTATGCACTGCTCGATTTGGATAAACAAGAAGAAGACATGATTGCAAAGCTTTGATGACTACTATTTTTATCAAGAATACATAAAAATGACCACACGAAGTGGTCATTTTTTTTATGCAAAAATTATATATTGTTCTATAGATTCTACTGGAAATTTGTGTTTTACAACCTCATCCCCGGCCCTTCTCCTTAAAGAGAAGGGAGCCTAAACGCTTATTTATCAATAAACACTATTAAAAAAAATATCGAAGAATTTACATGTCATTTTAGTCTATCATTCGTAAAAAACTTACGCCATTTTTTTCTGCAAATTTGCATCCAATGCATCCAAAAATTCTTCAGTGTATACATAGTGTTCGCCATGCTTAACTTTATTGCCATGAATACATACCGCTAAATCTTTGGTCATGATACCACTCTCCACAGTCTCAATACACACTGCTTCCAAGTTGTTGCAGAAATCTATCAATGCTTGATTATCGTCCAATTTGCCTCTAAAAGCCAAGCCACGTGTCCAAGCAAAAATAGATGCTATTGGATTTGTACTCGTAGGTTTGCCAGCCTGATGGTCACGGAAGTGACGAGTCACAGTTCCATGTGCAGCTTCAGCCTCCATGATTTTGCCATCCGGAGTTATCAATACAGAAGTCATTAAACCTAAGGAACCAAAGCCTTGTGCTACGGTATCGCTTTGCACATCACCGTCGTAGTTTTTACAAGCCCACACAAAATTGCCATGCCATTTCAATGCCGATGCAACCATATCATCAATCAAGCGATGCTCGTATGTAATACCGGCAGCTTCATATTGCGCTTTAAATTCTTGTTCGTACACTTCTTCAAAAATATCTTTAAATCGACCATCATATTTTTTCAAAATGGTATTTTTAGTCGAAAGGTACAAAGGCCATTTTTTGCTCAAAGCCATATTGAAACAACTGCGGGCAAAACCATATATACTATCGTCCGTATTATACATACACAAGGCAACGCCATCGCCTTTGTAATTGTAAACTTCAAAGGTTTGCGCCTCACCACCATCTTCAGGCTGAAACGTCATCGTAAGTTTGCCTTTACCTTTAATCACAGTATCTGTAGCACGGTACTGATCGCCGAAGGCATGACGACCTACTATAATCGGAGCAGTCCAATTTGGTACTAAGCGCGGTACATTTTTCATTACAATAGGCTCACGAAACACAGTGCCATCTAGTATGTTACGAATAGTACCATTCGGCGATTTCCACATTTGTTTCAGGTTAAATTCCTTTACACGCGCTTCGTCAGGAGTAATGGTCGCACATTTGATACCTACACCGCAAGCTTTCACTGCATTGGCACAATCGATCGTGATTTGATCATTGGTTTCGTCGCGCTTTTCTATACCAAGGTCATAATATTGTATGGGAACTTCGATATAAGGTAGAATCAATTTTTCTTTGATAAATTTCCAAATAATGCGGGTCATTTCATCGCCATCGATTTCAACCACGGGGTTAGATACTTGTATTTTAGCCATTTTGTTTGTCTTTTTTATTGTTTAAGTAATGCAAATGTACTCAATCACTTTGCTAAATTTCACTCAATGTGCGAAAATAAATTGCCCTCTCTATAGCACAATTCAAAGTTGTATAGACCTCAAGTAGTGTTTTTTTTGGAGCCAAGCTATTCAATGCTATTGAGCTACTTCTTTCTACTTTGTGTCTCGTCTTGAAGGACGAGACGCTGAAGTATAAAGGCTATCCATCATCGACTTCTTCATTATTTGGCTGAGTTAATGCACGACTTTTTGGTCATTCGGTTTCAGAGAATCTTTTTAACTAGCCTTCGTAATGCCACTAAAGCGAAAATGCCGAAAAGCGAGTTACTACAAAAGTTTTTCTTGATATGGGAATAAGTATCTTAAATTTGAATTTTATAAATGAATAATAATGACAAGTTTTCGCATAATGATTACAAATCCTTCGATAACGGTTCGGGATTGGAATTCCCGAAGAGTAGTTGATTTCTTTATAAACGGAAATGCAGGAATTAGATTTAGGGTAGGTTTATTTATTAAAGGTGATTATCAAAATACAATAGGCTATATGAACCTATTTGGCAATGGTAAATTGTCATAAATTATATATGAGCAAAACATTAAAATTAAATTCATTACAAGCAGTTGTCCCAATAGTAATGGTTGCAATGTATGTTGTTTATATAATTTATGGGTTTAAAAAAACAGGAATGAAATTTTTATCCATGCAATTAATTCTAAAATAAAGCATTTTAATTCAAGTTCAACTGGTAGAGAGAAAGAATATCAACTTGAAAATGGCTTGAAATTATACGTAGGTGTTTATAATGATACATTATTAAATATTGGAGATTCTATTTCCAAAGAAGCAAATTCTTTGGATTATAGAATATATAGGAAAGATTTAAGAGGAGTTTATATATTTTGGAAAAAGGTTAATTTCAATGAAACACTATAGTACATGTTATTTGTAGTTATGTAAACTAAACTAAATGTTATGTTTATCCTCTATATAGTTCTATTCGACATTTGCAATATCGAACATATATTGGCGGTTTTGCCTAGCGCTTAGCAGTATTGAAATTTATGAATCAATGTTTAATTATATTCATGTAAATCCTGTAAGAAATAACCAAGTAGAAAATGCATAGGGTTAACTAATGGGTAGAGCAAAAGATTTTTTAAAAAAGGGGAAATGTATCTTAAATTTGAGTTTTGTATTGGACAATGATGACAGGTGTGAGCATAAGGATTCAATATCCTTCGATTGCAGTGATATATTGCAAATCACGAACAGTGGGTGCAATACATTGATGAATGGATAAATGAAAATAGATGTATAAAATAATAGATTATGTGTTTTTTAGAGTTTACAACTTTTATAAAAACAAAAAAGATTCAACACCAATTTTAATGGCATGTTTGGTATTATCTCTATTTCCTTTTTCAACTTTATTGTCAATTAATATATTATTTGAAATAATTGCAAAGAATAATCATTTTATATTTGAAAAGTACATTATTGTTATAGCGCTACTTAGTGTTTTATTTTTTTATTATAGAAGGTACACTAACATAACCGTTTTAAATAAATTAATTGAATTATACAAAAATGAAAGTAAACACATAAAAAACATTAGAGGTTGGTATCTGGTTTTAACTTTATTAGTAGTTATTTTTTTGCCTGTTTTTTTAGGTTATATTAAAAGAAATTAAGTCTTAATATATAATAATCAATTTAAGGCTT
>JBILCF010000210.1:0-4244 GCA_044353325.1 Chitinophagaceae bacterium
AGAAAACAAGCAGAATTATCTATCTTTGAGTACATAGAGGCTTTTTATAACACCAGCAGACGACACAAACATTTAAACAATTTAACCCTTTTAGAATTTCAAAAATTAATTAACAATAACAATTTAAAAAATGCAGCTTAATGATCAATTTAATTTGTCCACTTTATTCTTGGAACTCCGGTGCATGACAACTTCCGCAAGATTTACTATGATTTAAAGATAAATGATTGTCATAAAATAAATATCGACCCAATGAAGCCAATGGCGAAATTGTAGTTTGGGGCTTTTTTTTAGGGTTTAAACAACTGCTTGTGCAAAACCAAAACAGACTCCAGAAAATTATTAAATAAGCGCTAGAATTATTTTTTTTGGCGAACAACATTTTCTTGGATTGAATTCAATTATCTTGCTCCAAATTTACAACAGAATGTTTCAGGAAAAACTTATTCTAGCTTCAAAATCCCCACGTCGAAAACATTTATTGGAATTGGCCGATATTGAATTTGATATTCAAACGAAAGAAACAGATGAGTCTTTTCCAACTTCTATGCCTATCGAGGAAGTACCTGAGTACATTGCGCTGCAAAAAGCTAGAGATATTCAACTCGATTTTCCAAAAAGAACCATATTGGCTGCTGATACAGTAGTGGTGCTGAACGGGGATATTATCGGTAAACCTACCGATAGAGAAAATGCGATAGAGATATTAAGTCGACTTTCAGGGCAACTTCATCAAGTGATAACGGGCGTTGTGCTTGTAAATTCAGTTCAAATTATTTCGTTTTCGGATGTTACTGAGGTTGAATTTCATCCTTTGACTTTGTCGCAAATCGAATATTATGTCGATAAATTTAAACCTTATGACAAAGCAGGTGCTTATGCTATTCAAGAGTGGATAGGGGTCGTGGGAATTAAAAAAATCAATGGTTGTTTTTACAATGTCATGGGATTGCCTATAAGCAAAGTGCTCTATCATTATAACAAAAAATAAACGACAATAAATACGAAACCAAATGTCTTGTTGTAACTTTGCGCTCTCTAAACATCGTTTAAAAAAGTCACATGGCTATCACAGATTTTGATCCAAATTCAATTGGAATTGCATCTAACAACATTTTCGGTTTACCGTCCTCTGAGGAAAATTCTAAGTTAATATTATTGCCAATCCCTTGGGAAGTTACTGTCTCGTATCGAAACGGTACAGCCAAAGGCGCTGAGAAGATATTGGAAGCTTCCTACCAAATCGATTTGTGCGATTTGGATGCCATGAATTATTGGAAAGAAGGCTATTACATGCCTGAAATGGATAAGAAGATCGTTAAACAAAACGATTACCTCAGACATTGTGCTGAATTGATTATTTCGAACCTAAGCGAAGGCAATGAAACCTGTGATAACAATCAACTTCAACGCAAATTGGATGAAATCAATAAGGGTGGTGAAGATTTAAAAAATTGGATATACACTCGAGCAATGGATTTGTTTAATAAAGGTAAATATGTTGCTTTAGTTGGAGGTGATCATAGTACACCTTTGGGGTTGATGAAAGCAGTCGGCGAGCATTTTGGCGATTATGGTATTTTGCAAATTGATGCGCACGCCGATTTACGACAAGCATACGAAGGATTTACTTATTCGCATGCATCTATCATGTATAATGTGTTGAAGGATGTTCCTCAAATGACAAAGTTAGTTCAAGTAGGTATTCGTGATTTTTGTGACGAAGAATATGATATGATTCAATCGGATAATAGAATTGTGACTTATTTTGACAATCATATCAAAGCACGTGAGTATGAAGGCGAAACTTGGAAGCAAATTTGTGACGATATTATCGCTCAATTACCTCAGCAAGTTTATATTTCATTTGATATCGATGGTTTAGATCCTAAGCTTTGCAAAAATACAGGTACTCCGGTTCAAGGTGGTTTTGAAACCGAACAAATTCAATATTTATTCAAAAAAGTAGTTGAAAGTGGTCGTAAAATAGTTGCCTTTGATTTGAATGAAGTCAGTTGTGGTGAAGATTCTCTAGATTCTATCGATGCAAGTGTAGGTTCACGTATTTTATACCGTATGTGTAATCTCTTTATGAAATCGTTGGAGAATGCATAAGCATTTTTACTTCAAACTCGTCAAAGAAGATCGATCGAAACGTATGTTGCAATCCAGAGCCATGCATGTCATGGCTGCATTTTTTATGTTATTTTATGGTTTGCAATACATCAGCATACTACCAATCAATTGGACTCAGATTATAGCATTACTACCAGCGTCTATAGCAGTAATTGCAGTTGTGATTTTTAAACGCAAAATATTGGAAGACGCAAACACTAACCGTGTGTTTCGAATTTTAGAATTGGGTTTTTTGACTATGGGTTGTTTACATTTTTTACAACACGACAATATCATTTCTACAGTATTGTACGTTGTCGTTACACTTTTTATAGGTTTGATTTTATGGATGGAAAATCGTATATTTCATGATCAATTTATTGATTTTGTAGAAAAAGAAGTCATGGTTGAATTGCCCTTGTACAATAAAAAAATTGCTTGGAAAAACATTACTCAAGTGACCCTCAAAAATCATTATTTAAGTTTGGAATTGCCAAACAATAAATTGCTTCAGTACAGAGTTAAAGATACTATGACAGCTGAAGAAAGAATTGAATTTACTCGTTTTTGTGAAGAGCGTTGCGGGAGGTAAAACACTGGTTTTTATCTTGATTTATCTACAAATTGTTAATGAATATCGTTTACTGTTCTAATCATTTCCTATAGGAAATTAACCTGTGAAATCTGAGTAATCTGTGGCCTAATTCATAAAAGCAGTTCAGAATATATATAAATACAACCTTCAAAATCTAGGTATAAAAAAAGGAAGCTTTTCAGCTTCCTCTCTATGATTTATTTTTTGCCTTTATTCATACGTTCGGCATTTTGCTGTTGCATTTCAGCCATACGTTTCATAAGCTTATTTTCTTTTGGCGGTTCTTTTTTCTTCGCTTGTATTTCAGCATGTATTTTAACTGGATCGATAATATAATTTTGAATCACAAATTGCAACGCTAAGGTAATCGCATTCGAAACAAAATAGTAATACGTCAATGAAGCGGGTAGTTTATTGAATATACCTAAAAACATCACAGGCATGATGAATGGTAAGTACTTCATCATCGGATTGCTTTGATCAGCAGCCATATTCATGCTATACAAAGCCATCAGCAAACTGGTAATGACAAACAATATCGTAAACAAACTCACATGATTACCATAAAATGGAATTGTAAATGGTAAATCTAAAATCGAATCATACGTTGATAAATCTTTTGCCCATAAAAAGCTCGATTGACGTAACTCAATGGCGTTCGGGAAAAACGACAAGAGTGCAAAGAAGACAGGTAATTGAAGTAATGCAGGTAAACATCCTCCTAATGGATTCACACCAGCCTGACGGTACAATTTCATTTGTTCTACGCCAAATGCTTGTTTGTCGTCGCCAAGTTTTTCGCGTAATTCGTCTAGTTCAGGTTTCAACGCTTTCATTTTTGCACTCGATACATAGCTTTTGTATGTAAAAGGTGACATGATTAAACGAATGATAAACGTCAACAATAAAATGACAATACCATAGCTACTAAAGAAGCCTGCTAAGAAATTGAAAATTGGAATGACAATCCAAGTATTGATGTACTTGACAAAACCAAAAATACCATAGCTCAATGGAATGATTTCTTCTAAATCTTTATTGTAACTTTTGAGTAATTTGTAATCGTTGGGTCCCAAAAACATAGACATTGAAATCGTGTTTTCAGGTATCAAACTCAAATTTGCATTAAAGTCAGAGAGCATATGTTTGCTGGTGTCAGTTTCATTCGAAGGTGCAGCAACAACTTTGCCCGAAGCGATAACTTTTTTATCAGTGATAAGTGTCGTGTTGAAATATTGTTGTTTGAAACTCAACCATTTCACACTTTCCTTAAATTCGACATCTTCTTTTTCTTTGATTGTAAAATAATCATAGCCTTCTGAAGCCAAATTATAGCAAACTTGTGTATACAAATTTTGATTAACAGGATCGCTTTCGGTCATGATAGACTCTGAGTTCCAGTCCATACTGATATTTTGCGTGCGTTCTGCTGTCTTAGGTGTAGCAGTAATGCTCATCATATAGCCTTTTTCGGGTAATGAGTACACTACGGAAAAGTCTGCATTTTGAAGTGTAAGACTACGTTTGTCTGCAC
>JBILCF010000079.1:0-12378 GCA_044353325.1 Chitinophagaceae bacterium
TTGCTTATGCTGGGTACGCGTTATTTGGTCGAACACAATGCTTTAAAAGATGGACTGACTGATACCTTATTGCAAACGGCTTTTTCATTTGACGCATTGAGTATATACCTCAAAAATAACCCAAACCATACGAATAATTTCAATGCTGAATATACACTTCGACATGATCGTGCGGCGAAGAATAATGTGTTTAAGCAAAGTACTGAAGGTCATACTTTTTCTCTCAATACTTCAATCGCATCTATCAAAAATCATGATTTAAAACTTACAGGAGCGTATAGAATATTGTCAATTTCGGATTCAACGATTACCATTTTAAAACCGGATGAAAGTTTGTTGGGGCGATTGGATTATAACTTTACATTGTTCAATGGTTTAATAACAGGCAATGCGTTGTATGAGCTTGGTTCCGGACAAGAATTAAAGCGAGAATTTACGTATGTGCAAGTCCCTGCCGGACAGGGCATGTATGTATGGCGTGATTATAATGGCGATAATTTGAAACAATTGAATGAGTTCGAATTGGCCATTTTCCCTGATGAAAAATTGTATATTAAATTGTTTACCCCAACCAATCAATATATCAAGGCTAAATATTCTGTTTATAATCAATCCATATCTTTAAATCCAAAATCTTTATTGAATCAATCCAAGCTAAAAGGTATTCGTAAAGTTATTTCGATATTGAATGTACAATCAGCTATTCAACTTAATAATCGTTTTGTAGGCAAACAAGGAATTAGTCAATACAATCCTTTTATTCAGAAGTTTGAAGATAGCTTATTGATCAATAATTCTTCTTCAATAATTAATTCATTTTTTATCAATCGATTCAGTGCAAAATGGGGCGTCGATTATATTCAGACATTAAATGGTGGAAAGACATTACTGAATTATGGTGTAGATTCAAGACGCAATACAGAAGACCAACTTCGTGGTCGATACAATTTGTCTCGCTATTTTACCTTGCAATTAGCAGCTCGCCAAGGTCAAAAAACGTTTAGATCTCAGTTTCTAGAAACACGTTCTTATGCCATTGGATATAAATTGTTAGAACCAGGAATGACATTATTGCTCCTGAAAAATCAGTTTAGAATACAGTCAAGTTATAAATATGATATTCGAAAAAACGCAGTACAATTTGGAGGCGAAGAAGCTGTGTTTAATTCAATTTCGATGGATTTGAAATACAATTTTTTAAGCGCTGGTGCTTTAAATACGCGCTTTACTTTTTCGGATATTGTGTTTAATGGCATCAGCAATTCAACTATTGGTTATACAATGCTTGATGGTCTTCAAAATGGTAAAAACTATTTGTGGGGGGCAAGTTTTGATAAACGCTTGTCTCGGAATATTGAAATGAGTCTTGAGTATGAAGGTCGAAAACCAGCATCAAATCCGGTCATACATACTGGTCGAGCGAGTGTAAGAGCTGTATTTTAGTTTTTATTTTTTAGCCAATACCTCTGCTACTCGAAATTGAACAATGCGCGCAATGAGTTGCAAAGGCATGGGTTCATTTATCGGAAATTGAACAGAACCTTTTCCTTGTTTATACATTGAAAGTTCTTTTGTAAAAGCTACATGTCCAGTTGGAGTAGCATAAAAGCCTACATGATTTTTATAGCCTCCAAAATAAACCAAAGGTTTTCCATTTAGTTTCCAAGCAGGCATGCCATAGCTGATGCTTTCTGTTGCATTCGGTGCATGTTGTTGTATGGTATTTCTGACCTCATTTAAAATGGGGTGAACTGATTTTGGAAATGATTGAATGTATTGATCAATGGTAGTCAATTGAGTTTGCATAACAAGCTATTTAAATCAAAACAAATTTAATCGATTTTTTTTCCTTCATAAAAAAAATCTCAATACTAGAGTTTAATCAAGTATTGAGATGTTTGTTAATAATTAGGTTGACTAGCAACAACCACCACCTGGTGTGCAACAAGAAGTTTTTTCTGCTAGATTGACTTTCAATTTCTCAACAGGAATGCCACATTTGTCTTGCGCTAAACAATTGGTAGATTTATTGTGTAATATGAAATTTGAACCATCAAATTCGAGATCATATTTTCCAATCGTTTCGCCTTGGTATTCTACTTCAATGTCGCCATCTTCAATGCCTAATTTATCTTCAGACAATTTTATGATGTTGAGCAATTTTGTTGGCTTTAAACGATGATCTGTATCGTTGGCGTTCCAAAGTTGAAAATTAACTACTTTTTCGTTGCGGATAGTGCCACCACAGTCGATAAAATGTTTTGTAATGCTTCCCACTTCAGTAACATGAAAATGTTCGGGCACTTGAGTGCCGTTTTCTAAAATGAAGTTTACAGTGCCTAGTGTAGGTAAAACTTGTTTAATTTGTGCGAGTGTCATAAGATTATTTTGATTTAAATGAATGTATAATTAACAGCAATTTTTTATTTTTAATTGTGTTGATATATTTTTGAAATAGGTATTGAGTTTGTCAATCGTGGCGTCATTGATGCAATAGCAAATGGCATTGCCTTCTATTGAACCTTGAATGATTTCGGCGTTTTTTAATTCTTTGAGATGTTGTGAAATAGTAGGTTGAGCCAAGGGCAATTCATTGACTATATCACCACAAATACATGATTTAACTGATAATAAGTAATCTACTATGGCTAAGCGAGCAGGATGTCCCAATGCTTTAGCAATAGTAGCAATGTCTATTTGAGTATCGGAATAATGATCGGTTTTAGTTGCGCCCATTTGATAAATATAATATTGCAATATTACGATATAGATTTAAATTAAAAAAATAATTTTAGTTTGAATCATATAGCTTGTCCAAAAGTTAGTAAGTTATGATCTGGGTCTAGCAGCGAAAATTCAAGTTGTCCCCAAGGTTTTTTTGTGAGTTGTCCATTCGGATGAATCTCAACATTTACGTTTAATAAGTTTTTGTAAATAAGTTCAATATCATTTGTTCGAATATAGACTTGACCATAATTTTCATTTGGATTTAAAGCCTCAAATTCAAAGAAATGAATTTGAATATCATCTTTTTGCAGCATTAGGTAACCCCGATAATCATGAGCGCCAATGTCTTTGAACCCAAGTTTTGAAATGTAAAATGACTTTGTTATTTCCTTATTTCGCATAGGTAATTTTGGGTGTATTTCAAGTAGCATAAATTCTGGTAATTATTAAAAAGATAAAATGTTATTTCTTATTTATTGTAAAGTGTTGAACTGAATTTTGACTCATGAAAATGTAATTTCCATTTGGAATGTTAAACGTATGAATTGTTTCAATAGAATTGGAAAGGATTCCCTTATGTATGAATCTACCATCAATTGAATAGATAGCATAGTTTGATCCTATCATATTTGGATGTGTATTAATATATAAGATGTGTTCAGCAGGGTTCGGGTAAAGTGTAGTTTTATAATTTTGGTTATAGGAAAATAAGCCAGTAGGGTATTGTGGTCCAACATAAATCATCATATACATTGAATCGGAAATTTTAAGTACACTTGGGTCACCTCCACCGAGAATATTTGTATTGTTGTACCCATTCCAAACACCGCCATTAAAGCTGCTATTATACCAAATGTATTGATTACTGCTTCCATAAAATCGAATTTCATTTGTGTCAATGTGTGTGAAATTTCCAGTCCAGTTGTGTGATGGGTCTGAGCTTATGTCACTCACCTTTGTGAAGTTGATACCATCAGGGGAAACATAATGATATGCGCCTTGTTGTGGACTACCTATAGGGGCAATAAAATGATAGTTTTGTTTGAACTGAATCACTGCTGGATCAATAACTCTATTTGAAATTTCATCAACTCTTGGATTTGATTCAAAAATATAATTTATCCCATCATGACTTATTGCGGAGTAGGTATTTACGGTTGAGTCTAAACCAATATTTGGAGTTCCAGCACTAGATGAAAAATATATACGAATGCTATCATTTGGTAACTTAACTAAAGTAGGATCAAAAGGTCTTTGAAAACCTGTAGGTAAGCCCGCAATTTGGATTGGGGTAGGTTCTGACCAGTTTACTCCATGATTATAAGAAAATTTTACTGCAACTTTATCCCATGTGATTGAATTTAATGGAGCTCTAAACCATTGGAAAGCACATAGTAATGTATCACCATTGATTCGAATAACAGATGGTACACCTGCAGAATCCTGATAAATAATTGGGGTATTAAATGTTTTGCCATCATTTGACCAAGCAATATTCAGTGGTCTTTGCCATGGGAAGCTTTGAGCATTCATAGACATTGTGGAAAGAAGACTTAAGACTAAAATGATGCATATTTGTCGTGACATATCATTTGGTTTTATTGATAAGCGAAATTACTTCAAATTAGAGTTTTGTATATCAAATAATTCGTTTTCATTGTATACCTTTTTTATTATTTACACTCTTAATAATCCTCTAAATGCACGTGCAGCATAATAAGATTCCGCACCATTGTGGTATATGAAAACTTGCCCGTATCTATAATCTCCAAATAGAGCTCCTCCTAAACTCCGAACAGTATCTGGCGTAACAATCCAACTTGATGTTTTAGTGTCAAATGGTCCAAATTGTTGTAAAAAACGATATTGCTCTTCGTTCAATACTTCTATACCCATAGACACTGCCATGTCTAAAATACTATTTGCAGGTTTATTTTCTTTTCGTCCATCTAAGGCTTTTCTATCATAGCATAGACTTCGTCTGGCTTTTGGACTTTCTAGTGAACAATCATAAAACACAAAGTTCTTTGATTTGAAATCATTTGAAATTACATCTGGCTCACCGCCTGTTTGTTCCATTTCGTACAATGGAATAAGATGTTGTGGTGATTGAATGATTTTTTCATGGACATCAATCCATTTTACTCCTTTATGTCTATGCATATGTTGTTCAAATCGTGTTTGCAATGTCTGAAGCAAATCGTCAATTTGTTGTTTGGATAGTTTGATAGATTTTGATGTAGCCATAATTTTAAGCATAAAATAAAGTCGAGTAAATATACTGCTGTTTTGTTTAATTCAACATAGTTACTACTTTAACCTATTTTTTCATTTAAAGTAATCTTTTGTAAGTAAATACGACTCTTAAATAAAAGCGTGAATCTATGAATAGAAGATTTGATTACTTTTCAGTTGGCGGAGTATGATGTACGATATCTATACTCACACCATTTGGATCCTCAATAGCAAAGTGTCTATCACCCCAAGGCTCATCGCGAAGCCCAATTTTTATTGGAATGTGTTTTTGCTTCATGTCTTCATACATTTTATCTACATCATCTACTTCAATCGTTAAGAAAATACCTTGTCCTTGAAATGGTTTGTGGAACAAGGAATCTTGAGAAGGATGATTTGGTACTAAAAAGCTAATCTCAGCTTCATGATTGGGTGTATGAAGTAATAGGTAAAATTCGTTTTCGAATGTCACACCAAAACCAAGATGTTGAATATAGAATGCTTTGCATTCAGCTAATTTCGATGTGGTTATTCCTGCATTTAATTTCATATTTGGATATTTTATTATGGTTTTATTGTTTTGTGCATAGCTGTTTCCTGTATAAATTGAAATCAAGAGTATTATGATTAGTTGTTTCATCATTACATAGTTTTATGCAAATATCTAATTCAATACATTGTTCTAATTGTAAAAATCGGACAATATTTATTTTCCAAATGCCTTACTTGGTGTTACACCATAAAATCTTTTGAAATCTTTAATGAAGTGAGCCTGGTCGAAATAGCCTACTTCTAAATATACTTTCTTTAGTTTGATATTTTCTATGTTCTCGGTAGCTGTGAGAATGTATTGAAATCGAACAACTTGACAAAATGATTTCACCGTATCTCCGATAGCAAATTCAAATAATCTTCGAAGTTGTCGTGAACTAATTCCAATGTTTAAATCCTTTTCAATATCTAAGTGGCCTTTGTGAATTATGATGATTGTAATTGCTTCGTACAGCCTATTATCTAATTGGAATGCTATATTCAATAATTTATTTGTAAAGTACTTATCAAAGAGTTTTCGAATTTGAACCATCGAAATTTGGGTATAGATATGTTGGCCTATATATTCGGATGTTTTTGGGCAAATAGTGTCTAATCGTACAAACCGATTTCTTATTAATGAAGCATTGAAATGAAATAGTTGCGAAAACATGGTAGGTAAAAAGCGAATGCCAATATAGTGGAATTCTTGACCTAAATCAAATGAAGTAAATTTTCGACAAAATCCCATAGCATAGCTTTCTTGGGCTTTATTTACTTCAAAAAATATATCAATACATCCATCAGCTACAACATTATAAATATAAGATTCAGTCAGTTTTTCTTTCGTTTTAAGTTCCCAATAACAATATATTACATGTTGCAATTCTTTGACTGGACTATATTCAGAATATACAATTGAATGATCGTATTTTTGAGCAGTTGGTTGCTTAGGCTTATAAAAATCTCGTAATATGGATAATGTCTTGAGCATTCCTTAATATTCAGTTTTAATTCAATTTTATTTGACTTTAAATTTATACATTTTCGATTATGATGTTGTTTCGAATTTTCAACGAATCAAAAAAAAGTAATTTTATGCAATATTTATGTATCAAATGCGTTTTTAAACCATGAAAAATATTCTAACTATCTGCGCACTTTTATTGAATGTTATATCTCAAGCGCAACAAGCTCGTATCAAAACCAATGAAATAGGCATGTTTGTAGAAACATCTACGTCTAGCACTAATTTAAATAACAGATCCTTTGGTCTTCAATATAAAAAAACGAACAAGCCAAATCATGCACTTCGATTTCAGTTGATATTTAATCAAAGCTCCTTGCACAATGAACCATACGAGTATGCGATCGTCGGTGATACCATCAAAACCAAACATGTAATACAAGAAAATCACGCTGTATTTGTTGGGTTTGGTCTCGAACAGCAACGACACTTTTATAAAAACTGCTTTTTGTATGCATCCCTTGATGCACGCATAGGCTATGGTTCGGCCGATTATTTCAGGGCATCTAGCAATCGTGTGATTGATACATTAAACAATGTATACTTTAGCAATTCATTTCGTAACTTTAGTGCGCAAGAAAAAATCAATTCGATACAGTCTCATCGATTTGTATTAGATATATTGCCATCTATAGGTTCTAAGTTGGTGACTCGAAATCTTGTATTCGGAATAGAGGCAGGGTTAAATTTAAGCAATTCTTATGTAACTCAAAAGGGAATCGGTATAAATAATTATTCTATTTATGATCTTAGCCTAAGCTTTTTTTATTCCCGTTTATATGTCAATTACAGATTGTAAATTAAAATAGATAATTTGTCAAATGAATAGATGAAAATAAACTTTTCATTTCTTATTTGCATTGTTCTTAATTAAATATTTATAATGTTAGAACTCGCCATGCTTAGGGTTACAACCCATAGATGAAAATCGAATATATTAATTTTACTTTTTACTATTTCTCAAATACACAAACCAATACACCAAGCCAACCAATACAGCACCCCCTACAATGTTTCCTAATGTAACAGGTAGTAAGTTGTGAATGATGAAATTGGACCATCTAATAGAATCGTAATTGAAATTAGATTGTTTGATCAAAATCAAAATTTCAGAATTTTTTTGTTGAAGTAATAGTATTGCTTTAGGAATAAAATACATATTCGCAATAGAATGCTCAAAGCCACATGTTACAAATGCTGTTATCGGAAATACAATGGATATAATTTTCCCAGTTATAGATCTTGAGCTGTAACAAAGCCACACTGCCAAGCAAACTAATATATTGCAAAGTATGCCTAATGAAAAAGCTTGTATGAATCCCATTTCGCATTTTGCTTTTGCAATGTTGAGTGTTTGAATACCTACTTGACCTGACGCTGACAAATATTGTTTCGACATCATCATTAAAAAGACTATAAACATCGCTCCAATAAAATTCCCTAAATAAACTAACCCCCAATTGATGAGTATTTGAATTGTATTGACCTTTTTATTAGCCCATGCCATAATAATTAAATTATTTCCAGTAAACAATTCTGCACCGCCTACAATGACCAAAACGAGTCCAAGGCTAAAGCATATACCACCAATTAATCTTGTTATGCCGTACGACATTGTGGAAGCTGTAGTGACAGTTGTAAAGAATACAGCACCGAAAGCAATAAACGCACCTGCAAGTACTGCCAAAACAAGTGTTTTTAGATATGGCATATTTGCTTTTGCAATTCCCAAGGATTCAGCTTGTGATGCCATTTCAGCCGGTAAAAGTGAATCTATTTTTAGAGGATCCATAGTTATTTGCTAGTGTTATTATAATTTAAGAAATGAACTGATTTTATCTCATCATTTCTACTATAAAAATAATTAAAAAGGCGCTATAATGCAAATAATTATTTTTTAGATTAGACTAATGCTTCTCGACTCGACACTAGAAATTTGTATGGACTAGCGTAGAGTAATTTAAAGAAATATATAAGTTGCATTTGCATTTCCTCAGCTTAATAATGCGTGTGTCGATGATGTCTAGCCGTGGTGGGAACGACTCCGCCGTGCGGAAGTGGACAACACGAATTAGCTAAATAATGTAATTAAGCCCAGCTCCAAAAAAAACAAAAATATCTACATCATTTTACCTCGCTTGATGAGGTAGGCCATCAGTACTTGGTCGTAGCCGAGGTTGATGTCGGCATCGATGATGTCTATCCCAAATTGGCCACACTTGAGGGAGAGGTCTTGGCGGTAAGCGGCCATTTTTTTGACGTAGGTTTCTTTGAGTTGGGTAGAGTTCATGCGGAGGATATCGCCGCTTTCCATATCGATAAATTCGTAAGGGCGGTTGTCGAATTCGAAATTGACTTCGTACTTGCTGTCTTGCACATGAAATAAAATCACCTCGTGTTTGTTGTACTTGAGGTGCTGTAAGGCATCGAAGAGTTCGGATTGGTCGGATACGCGGTCGAGCATATCGCTAAACAGGATAACGAGCGAACGGCGGTGTATGTTTTCGGCTATTTGATGGAGTATGTTGGCGGTTTGTGTGGTTTTTTGTCCTTCGTCGTGCTTGAGGAGGAGTTCGAGTTGGTTGTACAACATTTTGAAGTGCACGGTATTGGACTTGCGATGGGTATGCAACTTAATTGAATCGTTGAAGAGGGTAAGTCCTGCGGCATCGAGTTGTTTTTTGAGTATCGTGAGGATTGATGCAGAGGCTAAGGCGGCAAATTGTAGTTTGTTGGGCTTGTCGCTTTCCTTCGGAAAAAGCATGGAGGAGGAGGTATCGATAACGAGTTGGCAGCGGAGATTGGTTTCTTCTTCGAAGCGTTTGATGAAGAGTTTGTCGGAGCGTCCGTATACTTTCCAGTCGATATGTTTGAGGTTGTCGCCCTGATTGTAAAGGCGATGTTCGGCAAATTCGACCGAAAACCCATGAAAAGGACTTTTGTGTAAACCTATAATGAAACCCTCTACCACTTGCTTGGCTAAGAGTTCGATATGTTCCATCTGTTGCGCTAAAACCATGCTTTTTGAAATAATTCAGTAAATTTATTGCACTTAGTTAGTACAAAAAAAAATCTTTTGTTATATTTGACACAATATTTTCATTCATGAAGAAATTTCTCCCTTTATTAGTACTTTCACTTGTAGTGTTTATGACATCGTGCACGCGTGAATACATCTGTCAGTGTACGATTAAATACTCTGGTATACCGCCCGGTTTGCCGGATACTTCCGTCGTAGAATTTATGATTAAAGATAAGAAGACTGAGGCTGCCAAGCAATGTGAAGCCAACTCAACTAGCGTTACTGCAGACAATGTAACCATGGATGAGAAATGTCGATTATATTAAACCTACGTTTATTACCACATAGTTACATCTATATGAAAAAACATATTTTGACAGGGGTTGCTTTATTGGCAACCTTTGCTGTTTTTGGTCAGCGCTATACCGAAACCGAAATGCGCAACAAACCGCTTTGGGTAGACATGATGGATGCACCGCAGCCCAACTATACCGAAGCTAAACATGCATTTGACTTGTATTGGGAGCATCGCGAACGACCTGTGCAAGAGCATGATTTGTTTTCGGCTCCGAATACCGAGAAAGAAAAAGTAGGTTTTGTAACTGAAAAGCAAGCTGCTAAGCCCAACGAATCGCAAGATTTGGCGTTTGCCTACAAACGCTTTAAAAAATGGTTGATCAAAAATGAACTGTTTGTGCAAGCCGATGGTACACTCATGACCGCTGAACAGCGCGTAGAACTTTGGAAAAAACAACGTGAAAACCGAAAATAAGTAAAAATGAAACACATTAAGATAGTAGGTTTAATACTCATATTGCTTTACAGCGGATTAGCTGGTGCGCAAACATCGCAATGGTCGTTTTTGGGACCGGTAGATTTTCCGACCAATATATCGGGGCAAATCAATGGTATAGGTCGTGTGTGCGAAATTAAATTTGCACCCAATAGTACCACATCTATGTTTGCATGCAGTGCATCGGGAGGTTTGTGGAAAAGCACCGATGCAGGTGCTCATTGGACTGAGTATGGTACAGACAATTTGCCTCAAATGAATCTGGCTAGCGTATGTATAGACTTTACAGATAGCAATATTGTATACATAGGTTCTGGCGATCCCAATTATTACTCCATCGATTTGGGTGTATGGAAAACCACCAATGGTGGTGCCACTTGGAGTCAAGTCAATGCATCTATCGGTACACGTATGGCTGTCGATTTATTGATGGATCCGACAAATCATATGGTATTGTTAGCTGCAACGAATAGTGGAATTTGGAAAACCACCGACGGTGGTGCTACATGGACCGAAAAGCTTGTGGGTAATCAGTTTACAGATATGGTGTGGCAACCTTTGGCTGGTTCGTCAATAGTATATGCATCGAGTATGAACAAATACTTTAGAAGCACTGACAGAGGTGAAACATGGACTGAAATCACTGCAGGTTTCAATGGCCTATTGGGTGCAGGTACTCGCTTAGCGGTTAGTGAAGCTAATCCAGCAATTGTGTATGTGGGTACCGTCAATCAGGAAGGAACTATTTTTCGCAGTACAGACTCAGGCTTGAATTTTTCGATTCAATACAATAATCCTGCATGGAGTTTGACTGGTTACGATTCGACAGGTGGTGGTCAAGGTAATTACAATTTTTGTATCGAAGCCAATCCTAGTAATCCCGATCAATTGTTTTTGGGTTCGCACAATATTATGCGCAGCAATGATGGTGGTGTGACGTGGAGCAAGCTGACCAATTGGTGGCAAACAGTTCATACCGACATGCACGATTATCTATTTCAACCTGGTAATTCAACCAATTTGTATCAAGCCAATGATGGTGGCGTATGGATGACAGCAAGTGCTGGTGTAAACTGGGTACAAAAAAGTGATGGACTGGGTGCGACTGAAAACTACAATGCGGCTGTGAGTCCATTGTATGCTAAGTTGATCAGTACAGGCACGCAAGACAATGGCGAATTGGTGTATATCGATCAAGCTTGGAAAACCAATCGTGGTGGTGACTGGACGACAAAAATGCAAATGGATTTTTCGCCTCAAAAATTTGTTTATTACTTTGATGATGTAGAACGTCGTTCCTTGCCATCGGGTGGGGGGAATACCTATGCAGTGCCTGCGGCAGTGACAGGCAATAATATCAAACATGCGTTTAGTCCTGATAATCAAAATTTGGCTTACGTGAGTGGTAATAGTATATGGCAAACTAAAAATTTATTGATAGGCGAACCTGTGTGGACACAAATCGTAACAGGCAATTCTGTAATCAGAGCCATGGCTGTGTGTGCTAACTATCCCAATATTTTTGCTTACAGTGTAGGTGGTAAATTTTATATCACACACGATGCCTTAAGTGCAAGTCCTACATTTCAAAATTATAGTTATCCCATTTCGACTGCAACAGATATTGTCATTTCGTCTAAGGATACCAACTTGATATTTGTAATTATCAATTCAAAAGTATATCGCTCGCAAGATGGCGGAATAACGTTTACAGATTATACAGGAACATTGCCGGCGATTAATCACACTAAATTGTTTTTGGATGATTATAGCTCCAATCAAAGTTTGTATGTGGGCAATACACAAGGTGTATTTTACCGTAATTCCACTATGGCTGACTGGGACAATTATTCAGGGGTATTGCCTACTATTGCACCCATCAAAAACTTTATGTGTTTTAACGATGGCGGTATAGATTCTAGATTGTATATCGCTTATTATGGACGAGGCGTTTGGGAAACACCGCTTGAAAATTTGCACTCTTGTTCTACACCTGTGGTGACGAGTTCTGCATGGAATGGAAATGCATTTAACATTAGCTGG
>JBILCF010000211.1:0-4202 GCA_044353325.1 Chitinophagaceae bacterium
TTTTGGCTTTGATGGTATAGATATTGATCTTGAGGGTAGTTCATTATCAATAACAGGAGGTACAATAAGTAACCCTACTGATCAACCAATTATTTATTTAATACAAGCTATAAAACAAATTATGGCTAATTACCAAACCGTAAACAATCAAAAAATGATATTGACTATGGCACCAGAAACGGCTTTTGTACAAGGAGGCCAATCTGCTTTTTCTGGCATTTGGGGTGCATATCTTCCTGTAATTGATGGCCTGCGAGATTCATTGGACGTTTTACATGTACAACTTTATAATAGCGGTTCAATGTATGGCATTGACAATAATATTTATGTACAAGGCACTGCTGATTTTATTGTAGCTATGTGCGAGGCCGTGATTCAAGGCTTCAATACTGCTGGCGGTTCTTTTGTCGGACTGCCAGCTAGTAAGGTTGCTGCAGGTTTACCAGCCTGTTTATCAGCAGCTGGTGGAGGGTATATTCATCCTGACACAGTCAAAGCTGCAATAAATTATCTACGTGGCGCGGGACCTCAACCTGGAGCATATGTGTTATCGAATGTGGGAGGCTACCCTACTTTTAGAGGGTTAATGACTTGGAGTATCAATTGGGATGCAGTATCTACATGCAGTAGCAGTTATGCTTTTGCAAATAATTACACCGCCATATTCGGTTCACCTACATTAGTTTCAAATTTAGAAAGCAACCATTCTTCATTTAATGTTTATCCAAATCCAAGTGAAACTCTGTTATATGTGGATTTTCACGACGAATCAATGAATCATACTCAATTAAAGATCTTCAATGCTTTTGGACAACTCGTCTCAAAACAAGAAATCACTTCTAGCCAATTAACAATTGATATTTCTCATTTATCGAAAGGTGTTTACTTCATCAAAGCAAATAATAAATGTGCGCGCTTTATAAGAAATTAGCTAATTAAATCATTGAATTTATAAACTAAATGATAATTAAAATTGGCTTCTTCGATACTAAGCTTTATTGCATAATGGGGTAAATAAAATATTGTAATATTTTTGATTCTTAACTTTTAACTTCAATTCTAACTAAAGCTACATTCAAAATCCCACAACATTAGAAGAGAAAACAAGATTAACAATAAAAGGCCGTCATATTATATTGATCTTTGTTGTATTTTAATATATATTAATAGGAAAACTATTATAAATATCTGATAGAACAATTAATGGAGACTTTAAAGAATATAAAGTTGCCAATTAGAATCTTGTTATACCAATGTGATTTGTGTCGCAGACCAAATCTTATCTCGTCTTAAGGACGAGAGTAAATGCCAGTCTATACCGAAAGTCGGGAATGGTTATTTTGCAAGGACCAATTTGAGGTACGAAAAATTGGTCTGCTACAAAATTCTAATCGGTATTATACAAAATAGTACCCAAAATACAAGTTAATTGCTTCGTGGTTATCAATTATACGTAACTTTATAAAACCAACAAAAGGAACTTGAATCTATTGTTGTGCTTTTGTACTATGAAAAAAAATGTAATTGTAATAGGTGGTGGTTTTGCGGGTATTCAGTTTATAAAGAACTTGGACGAAAACCTGTTTAATGTATTATTGATTGACAAAATCAATCATCATCAATTTCAACCATTGTTTTACCAAGTGGCCACATCGCAACTCGAGCCTGCAAGCATTTCTTTTCCACTTCGTAATATTTTTAGATCAAAAAAAAATGTTCAGATTCGACTAACAGAAGTCTTATCAATTGACCATGCAAACAAGCAGTTGCAAACTACAATTGGACAATTCGAATATGACATATTAGTCATCGCCATTGGTTGCAAAACCAACTTTTTCGGCAATGACAATATTCGAAAACATGCCTTGACATTAAAATCAACCTATGATGCGATTCAAATACGAAATCATATTTTACAAACATTTGAAACCATCATATCAGCTCAAGAACATGAAAAAGCTGCACTACTCAATCTTACAATTGTAGGTGCTGGTCCAACGGGTGTAGAATTAGCAGGTGCATTTGCTGAAATCAAACAACATATTTTACCGAAAGACTATCCAGGCATTGACTTTAGTCAGTTTAAAATCAACTTAATTGAAGGGAGTCCAAATACACTCAATAGCATGAGTGAATTGGCTAAGCAAGCCTCAAGAAACTATTTAGAAAAAATGGGCGTTACCATTATCACAGAAACATTTGTAAAAACGTATGACGGCGAAGTGTTGGAACTGAGCAATGGCAATCAAATCGTATCCAAAACAGTTATTTGGGCTGCTGGTGTAACAGGCAATACAATAAAAGGTTTGCCAGAAACTGTAATAAAAGCTGGTCAACGACTCAATGTAAATCGTATGAATCTAATTGAAGGTTTGGAGGACGTTTATGCTATAGGCGATATAGCATATATGGAAACGGCCAAATATCCAAAAGCACATCCACAATTGGCGAATGTTGCGATTAATCAAGCCAAAAACGTAGCTAGCAATTTAGCTAAAATCAGTCGAAGCAAACAGCCCAAAGAATTTGAATACAAAGACTTAGGCTCTATGGCTACCATTGGTAAAAACAAAGCTGTTGTTGATTTGCCTTTTTATAAATTCAAAGGATATTTTGCATGGTTGACATGGATGTTTTTGCATTTAATGTTGATCCTGAGTGTACGCAACAAATTAATCATATTTATCAATTGGGCTTGGGCTTACATTTCTAGAGATTCATCACTATGGCTGATACTCAAAAAAGACAAGTCGGAATAATATACTAAATATTAATTGGAGACTATTTATCAATCCTCCATTCGGTTACTCTCAAACAAAACTTGTATTTAAAATTTATTGAGTTCATAAACAACTGCAAACACATACTATATTCATCTAGTATTGATAGAACGGAATTTTGAATTCAGGACAATTATATTGGTATTCGGAATTGCTTTTGTGCAATAGCGCAAAAAAATCTGCATGAATACATGCAGATTACTATTTTATATCAATTAAAAATCTATTTGTTCATCGTAGCCAAAAACTCTTCATTGGTTTTTGTATTGCGCATTTGTGCAAGCACAAAGTTCATGGATTCTTCTGCGTTCATATCGCCAATATAACGACGAAGGATATACATTTTATTCATAACATCTTTGTCGTGCAAAAGATCATCACGTCGAGTAGATGAAGCAATAATATCGATAGCAGGATAGATGCGCTTGTTAGCCAAACGACGATCCAATTGCAATTCCATATTACCTGTTCCTTTAAATTCTTCAAAGATGACTTCATCCATTTTACTACCTGTATCAATCAATGCTGTTGCAAGTATCGTTAATGATCCACCATTTTCAATTTTACGCGCAGCACCAAAAAATTGTTTCGGTTTCTGCATCGCATTCGCTTCAACACCACCACTCAACACTTTTCCTGAAGCTGGTGCTACGGTATTGTGTGCACGTGCCAAACGTGTAATACTATCTAATAGGATAACAACATCATGTCCTACTTCTACTAATCGTTTTGCTTTTTGCAAAGCAATTGTAGATACTTTAACATGCTTATCAGCAGGCTCATCAAACGTTGATGAAATTACTTCTGCACGTACACTTCGTTGCATATCTGTTACTTCCTCTGGTCGCTCATCCACCAATACTATCATCAAATAACATTCAGGATGATTGGCTGCAATAGCATTGGCTACTTCTTTGAGCAACATTGTTTTACCCGTTTTGGGTTGGGCTACTATCAGTCCACGTTGGCCTTTACCTATCGGTGAAAACAAATCCATGATACGTGTAGAATAGTTGTTTGGAGTCGTACACAAATTTAATTTTTCGTACGGAAACAATGGAGTTAAATAATCGAATGGAACACGGTCGCGGACTTCATCTGGTGATTTACCATTGATGGTATTCACTTTCAATAATGCAAAATATTTTTCACCTTCTTTAGGAGGTCTTACAGTACCAGTAACGGTATCACCTGTTTTTAAGCCAAACTGCTTGATTTGCGCATGCGAAATGTAAACATCATCTGGCGAACTCAAATAATCGTAATCACTTGAACGTAAAAAACCATAACCATCTGGCATCAATTCTAGAACACCTTCCGTTTCGACTTGACCATCAAATTCAAGGTTGAATTTCGGTATTTTTTTTATTTTTATTTCCATCTCAGCAAAAGGTGCTTGTTGAGGCTGTGGTTGTTGCTGTT
>JBILCF010000080.1:0-12203 GCA_044353325.1 Chitinophagaceae bacterium
GAGGATAAAAGTCAAGCACAACAGCATATGTTGAACAACCTGAATAAGAATGATAAACAACTTTCCATATCCAAATGCAATATAGAAAGGCGACAACATCATTGAATAGCCTATACATCTTGTTGGGTGAACTTGAAATTGTTCAGACCACAATTTTACAGCATCAATATATGAAACGGTATCGTATGGTTGAAAAAAGGCAGGTTGATTTAAATGAAAAAAGTCGAAATTGAAATTGTAAATCAACAGCGCAGTGCAATACGCTAATATTATACCTATGATATGAATACCATTTTTCAAGATTATAAAGATAGACAAAAGAATGAAGGTTTCATATACTTAGCAATCACTTTAAAGCGAATAAGGTTCAAATTGTCATCAAAATAAACCTATTCAAATTTGTACTATATTTCATAACTTTACGTTAGAAATAAAAATATTATTTTATGAAACGTTTTTTCTACCTCATTGCAGCAGCATCAATGCTGTTATCATCCTGCCTTAAAAATAATGTAACCCGAAAGTATACCATTTATACCCCTATATATGAAACCAAAGGTGAAGTTTATGCCAAAATAAAAATGAATCCTGCTCAAAGCATGAAAAATCTGGGCAGTTTTGCGTTGTATAACAATTACGTATTTGTCAACGAAAAAGAGAAAGGCATTCATGTCATAGATGCAAGTTCATCGATAACTCCTGTCATCAAAGGTTTTATTCCTATACCAGGAAACCTAGGCATTGCTGTTCGAAATAATGTATTACTTGCGGACTGTTTTACCGACTTACTATCAATTGATATAAAAGACATTGCACAAATTAATTTACTAAACAAAAATGAAAATTTATTTACGAGTCGAGCCAATATGTATGGGTTTCAAGATGGGGGCAAAATACTCGTAGGATGGAATAAAAAAGACACAGTTATGAATGAAGAATTCGATATGGGACGAAATCTTGTATTTATGTCTGAGTCAACCGCAGAAATGCAATTTGACAATAGCTCTTCTGGCAATTCGAACTCTACGAGTAGCAGTATGGCCATTTTTACATTAGTAAACAACTACATGTATGCAGTAGATCAATCTAAATTATATGCACTTGATGTAAGCATCCCGAGCATTCCAACACTCAAGAGTACAACGACTATCAATTGGAATGTAGAAACCATATTCCCGTTTAAAGATAATTTATTTATTGGTACACGAACAGGGATGTATATATTTTCGATTCAATCGCCAAGTCAACCTACTTATTTAGGCCAGTTTGATCATGCCAATGTATGCGACCCAGTCATAGCAGACAATACACATGCTTTTGTAACCTTAAGAAGCGGTACAACTTGTAATGGATTTACCAATCAATTGGACATCTTGGACATTAGTAACATGTCATCTCCTACTCTAGTCAAAACCTATCCAATGCATAACCCACATGGACTAAGTAAAGATGGAAAATTACTCTTTATTTGCGATGGTGATGCAGGGCTCAAACTGTTCGATGCCTCCAATTTAAATGCACTCAATCTCAAGCAATCATATCCAATATTTGGAAAAGCAATAGACATTATAGCATCACAAGGGAAAGCCATTTTAATTACAGATAAAGCCACTATTTTCTTAACGTATGATACCAATTTCAATGTCAATCTGATTGGACAATTGAGTAAATCATAATGTTTAACGAATGAAGTATTTTAAATTATTTCTCCTTCTTTTTTATTTCCAATCCGCTAGCCTTGCTCAAAATATAACTTATGGCGGTATGCAGTTTATTGGTGTTGCTGTTGAAAAAGACATTGCATTACCTACATTTACGCTTATAAATGGTATTCGATACAAACACTTTTTTGCCGGAATAGGCCTATCATTTGAAACAGCTTCCGCAGGTTTTTACTCTCCTATACAATCTAGTTTACCTATTTTTCTTGATGCAAGATATTACATCGGGCAAAAAAAGCGATTTTATACACTTGTTGATGGAGGTCTAACATTTGTAAAAAAATCGGAATGGATGACAGACACTGAATTACAACGATATCATCAACGAGTTGGAACCTATGGGAATATTGGAATCGGTGTAAAAGCAAAGTTGGGTAAAGAAGTTTACTATTCTTTTGAAATATGTTCAAATTACAAGAAAACAGGTTACGACCTTGAATATCTTAATTTTTTAGAAGAATGGAATACAGAAGAAATTAGATACAAACAAAATAGAATACTGATTCGTTTTGGGATTGAAATTTTGTAACATTATTGCTTATCAATCTCCTGCAAATTATATCTGGGATTAACGCATATTAAACTCTTTAACCATTTTGATATGAGGTATTCCTACTTCTTCAAATTCAGTTCCTATTATATTGTATTCTAATTTTTCATAAAACGGCTGTGCGGAAATTCGCGCATGAAGTTCAATTTTAAAATACTCATTTAAGATACAAAAATTCTCCGCATAACGAACTAATAATGCACCTATACCTTGATATTGGTAGTTTAAATCGACAGCCATTTGACGAAACTTTACAGTATCTTTATCAATGATTTTAAGCATTAAACATGCTACAACTTGCTCTTGGTCTAGAGCAGCTATGATGTATTGGTCCTTATCCTCAGATAAATCCTCTTCAAACAAATCTAAGCCAATAGGCTTACGAAGAACTTCATTTCGCAGGGTTAATATATCTGGATACAACTTCGATTCGTAATTGACAATACTTAACTCTAAACTCATGTGCTTAATTCAATGCGTCAAAGATAACATTCGATACCGATTTCACTTCTAACAAGGGGTGATTTTGTTCCAATGCATTGGGATGCGTATTGGTGCAAATCACTTTTTGAATCAAACCATGCGAAGCTATTTTATCAATGGCATGATTTGTAAATAAACCATGGGTTGTAATAGCATAAACCGTTTTGGCTCCAGCATTTGCGTAGGCTTCAGCAGCTTGGATTAAAGATCCACCTGTTCGAATCATGTCGTCATAAATGATTACAATTTTGTCTTTCACATCAGCATTAACGCCAGTTATTTCTGTAGAATGACCACTAAATCGATGTTTGTAGACAAATGCAGACTTGACATGCATTTCATTGGCAAGGGATTCAACCCATTTGGCACGTCCAGCATCTGTTGAAGCAAGTACAAATTCATCCCCACCCAATTGCTTGGCCACATCCATCACAATCGACTTACAATATACATGTTTACATCTTATATCCCGATCAAAATAATACGGTAATCCTTCCGAATGCAAATCCATCAAATAGACTTTATTGGCTTCTGCACATGGTGGCAAAGCCGAAAACAACAATGCTCTATTTTTGGCCTTTACAATTTCACCTGGTTTCACCTCACGCTCCATAGTAGAATAACCAAAGTATGGAATTACAATTTCCAAAGAATCAGCACCTGCATGAATGATGCCTTGTGCTATATCGTACAACTCTAATGTATTTTCATCATCAATAGTGCCGCCTAATAATACTACATTTCTTCGATTGACCGATGTTTCAATTCTATGATAAGTTTCTCCATCAGGAAACTTAGTATAATGCAAATCACCTTTAGTGAGCTTGCCATGTTGCAACAAATCGTTGGCTAAATATTGATAAGCATATGTCGAAAAAAGTAGTTTATCAGTCATCTTTTTTTGGCTCAAATCTAATTCTTTTTTTGGTAGAAAATACCGTTCTTAGTTGCAGCCGTTTTCCTTTTGATAATTATTAATTTAAATTCAAAAGAGCAATTTTTAATTTTAAAAATAATGGAAGCAGATTAGAGGAAAATGACAATCGAATAAACTATAAAATAAGTTAAATAACATACTCTAAAACGTTAATTATCAAGCACTTAAGAATACATTGATAGTGTGTATAACCTTTCATAAAAAACTATAAAAAAACAATACAACGTATTATCTTTGTAATCCTTTCAAATAGCGCTTGGAGTGCTGTTTGAGGCCTAATAAAAATAAACAAATTTTACCGTTAATTAAAGAACAACTATGCCAGAAGATAACGAAGAAAAGAAAATGCCTAATTATGGTGCCGATAGTATTCAGGTACTTGAAGGTTTAGAAGCCGTTCGTAAGCGCCCAGCCATGTATATTGGTGATATTGGGGTCAAAGGTCTGCATCATCTCGTCTACGAAGTTGTCGATAATTCAATCGATGAAGCGTTAGCAGGATATTGCAAAAATATTACAGTAAAAATACTAGAAGGCAATTCAATTTCTGTTGAAGATGATGGTCGTGGCATCCCAACTGCTATGCATACCAAAGAAAAACGTAGTGCTTTAGAAGTTGTTATGACTGTTCTTCATGCTGGTGGTAAATTTGACAAAGATACCTACAAGGTTTCGGGCGGTTTGCACGGTGTGGGTGTAAGTTGTGTGAATGCATTGAGTAAATACCTTTTGGTGACTGTAAACCGCGATGGCAAACGCTTTGAACAAGAATACAGCTGTGGCGCACCAAAATATCCAGTTCGCGAAATTGGCGATAGTGATACCACTGGTACTAAAGTAGTTTTCACACCAGATGATAGTATCTTCATTACAAGTGAATACAATTTTGAAATTTTAGCCTCTCGTCTTCGCGAATTATCATTTTTGAATCGAGGCGTTCGCATCCATTTAATTGATGAACGTGAAAAAGAGGAAAATGGAGAATTTCCAATGACAACTTTTTATAGTGAAGGTGGTATCAGCGAATTCATTTTATTGTTGGATAAAAATGCTAAACGCGATGGCTTACTTCCTACTCCTATCTATGTAGAAGATCACGATAAGGAATCTAATGTAGCCGTCGAATTGGCTATGATGTACAACACATCTTATAGTGAAAATATATTTTCATATGTCAATAATATCAATACCATTGAAGGCGGAACACATGTTGCTGGATTTAGAAGAGCAATTACAAGAGTTTTCAAATCCTATGGCGATAAAAATAAATTGTTTGAAAAAGCAAAAGTTGATATTCTAGGTGATGACTTTAGAGAAGGCTTGAGCGTGGTTGTTTCGGTTAAAGTTCCTGAACCTCAATTTGAAGGTCAAACTAAAACAAAACTAGGGAATAGTGAAGTATCAGGAATTGTAGATTCGGCTGTTTCGAGAGTATTGGATGCTTACTTGGAAGAACATCCAAAAGAAGCTAAAATTATCATTGAAAAAGTAATCATTGCTGCACAAGCTCGTCAAGCTGCTCGTAAAGCGCGCGAACTCGTTCAACGAAAAAATGTATTGACGGGAAGCGGCTTACCTGGTAAATTGGCCGATTGTAGCGACAACGACCCTGCTAAATGTGAGTTGTACCTTGTCGAAGGAGATTCGGCGGGTGGTACAGCCAAGCAAGGTCGTAACAGACAATATCAGGCTATTCTTCCACTTCGTGGTAAAATATTGAATGTGGAAAAAGCAATGCCACACAAAGTATTTGAAAACGAGGAAATACGAAATATGTATACTGGTTTGGGTGTTACAATAGGAACACCTGAAGATGCTAAAGCATTGAATACAACCAAATTACGATACCACAAACTCATCATCATGACCGATGCTGACGTAGATGGTTCACATATCTCTACGTTGATTTTGACGTTTTTGTATCGATACATGAAAGAATTGGTAGAACAAGGATATGTTTACATTGCTCAACCGCCATTGTATTTGGTTAAAAAAGGAAAAGAACAAGAATATGCTTTTGATGAAGAAGCGCGTAAAGCAGCAGTCCTTCGATTAGGTGGCGGGAAAGAAGATTCTGTGCACATACAACGATATAAAGGTCTTGGAGAGATGAATGCAGAACAATTATGGGAAACTACAATGGATCCAGACAAGCGCACATTGAAACAAGTAACCATAGAAAGTGTAGCAGAAGCAGATCGCGTATTTTCGATGTTGATGGGCGAAGAAGTACCTCCACGTCGTGAATTTATTGAAAAGCATGCTAAATATGCCAAAATCGACGTGTAAAAACCTTTTTAATACAATTTTATACTCATCAAAAACCTTCAATTACTAATTACTGTTGAAGGTTTTTATGTTTTGGCATTAGAATTGCGTTCAATTGCCTGTAAATCAGTATGTTACGAACAACTGACCAACTTATTTTAAAATAACTTGATTTTAAAGTTAAGTATGGACTATTTTTCAATAATGTTATCATCATTTGTTGAGTTATCCACAAAATGAGGTCAAAAATCAGTGAAACACATTATATTAATTATAATTTGTATAATTAACATATTTTTTGGCATGATTTTTAAATACATATATATGTATAATTTTTTAGATTTGGGCAGCATTTCACCTTTGCCTTCAAATGCAGAAATAATCGTTTTTGAAGGAGCAATATTTAATCCTTCTTTTTTAATCAATGCCTCAGGATTAATTACAAATCATGGGACTGTTTTGTTTAATTCAACGAATTCATTATCGGATGGTTTTTCTATCTTAAATGATTCAGCTTCATTGACCGAAATCAATGCATCCCAATCTTTTGGTGGAAGCTTTAATATAACCAACGACAAGGCAGGAGATATATTAATCAACGTTCTTTTGACTTTGCAAGTAGGTTCAAATTTTTCTAACGAAGGCATTGTTCATGCCAATGCATCTTTTAATGCTGATGCTTCTACAACTTTCAGCAATGATGGAGTTATGTTTATTTATGGCGATGCAACTATTGGCGGAATTGCCAACAATGGGGGCATCATGCGTATTTATGGCATGACGAATATGACTAACACAGCTACATTCATCAATAAATGTAAATTTCTAACTGAAAACACTTTGACTAACAATAGTTCAAAATTCGAAAACTATGGTTATATCCAAGTATTTACAAGTGAGACACAAAACAACCTAATTATAAACAATGCTGAAATGTAAAACGATGAAGAGGCAATAGTACAAACAACCATTTTTGATAATAATTCAAACGTTATTGGTGGCGGTCAATTCATAGCATTGGGCGAAACACATAACAATGGTAGTTTTGGATTTGATGGTGGCGGGATCAATTTTTACGATGCCACACCTACTAATTCTCAAGTATTTGACGATCAAAGCATGTTACCTCATGTGACAGTTTCTCGTTTGCAAGTAGGAACATTTGATACAAATTACATATCTAGCAATTGCAACAAAATTACATTTCCGATAGCACCAAATATATCATTGCCAGTCATTTTAAATGAATTTAATGCCTTAAATAAAAATTGTACTCCAACACTTGAATGGTCTACTTCACAAGAGGTAAACAGTGCATATTTCGACATTGAACGTAAATTCACTAAAGATAATGGGTTTACTAAAGTAGGTCGCGTAGATGCACAAATCAATAGTTCTACAACAAGTAATTATACTTTTGAAGATCAATCGGTTGAAAATGGTCTTTATCAATATAGACTTAAAATGGTTGACTTAGACGGCAATACCTCATATAGCCGAGTTGCAAGTGTAACCATGTTTTGCGGAAATGAAGCAGAAGTAAACCTCTACCTTAATCCTGCATCATCAATGTTAAATATAACGCTTCAAACTAATGAAGAAGACATTTATCAATTTAGTATTATCAATATGATGGGGCAAAACATATTGACATTAAATAAGCAATTTAATAATGGTCAAAATACAGTTGAAATGTCTACAGAACATTTAATGCAAGGTCAATACATTATGAAAATCAGCAATAATTTGACGTCTAAAACTATCAATTTACAAAGAATTAACAGGGGAAATATACGTTAAAATCTTATATTAAAAGGAAACAAAGTTACCTTTGAAGCCCTACGATTTATGTGTAAAAAAGCTTTGACGAGTTTGCTAATGCTGTTTTTTTGCTTAAAAAACTATGCTGATAACGCAATAAAAATTATTCCAAACTCAAGCAATCAGTATATTAAAATTGAATTTAGAAGAAATCACGCAGCTATCTACCAAGTTATATTGATGGACGAAACCGAGAAGGTATTGTATAAATCCACAGCTTCAATTACTCCAAATGCTCAAATCATTTCCATTGATTGGAAGGATTATAAACCTGGATTTTACCATGTTGTACTTAAAAGTAAAAAAGAGAAAATAAAACTCCTTTTTATTAAAAAAGATGAGGCTCAAGCAACAAAATAATAATTAGCCTTCAAAATTCATACGTTAATACACGTTTAATTCTTATTCTATATAAGCTCCTAATACTTTTCCCTTTTCTATTTCCACTGTGATATGGTCTTGAACAGTTGTAGAAAGTTGCAAGCCAATATAATCTGAAGCTATTGGAAATCGCTTGTGTTGTCGATCTATCAACACTGCTATTTGAATTTTTTTAGCAATTGACAGCATAAATGGTTTTAATGCATACATCATGGTTTTGCCTGAATTGGCTACATCATCTACTAAAACAATAGATTTGTCTGTAGGATCAAAATCTTTGGCAAATGCCGCATTTATAGGGTTTGTTTTGTCTAATTTCAATGAAACAAGTTGTACTTCTAAAGAACTGATAGCTTCAATTTTCTTTTTTAGTATTTTTGACAAATCTTCACCTCTATCGATAATGCCTACTAGTACAATCTCTTTTTCGTCGATATTATTTTCAAAAATTTCGTAAGCTAAGCGGGTTAATCGCTGATCTGCTTGTTGTGCGTCGAGAAGTTGTATTTTTTTAGGCATAGTGCAAATATAAAGCATAAAAATACTTATTAGAAATTGCAAACAACTATACTAAAATGCAAACATTACGTTTAAATTTGTGGTTGGTAGATTTCGTGTTTGCCAGCCTGAACTATTTAAAACACAATTATGCAGTATATTCAACAAATTGCCTTCATTATATTATCAGGAATAGCCATTTTTCTTTTTGCCAAAAAGGTTTCTGAAATACGAAGAAATATTCTTCTAGGCAAAGATGAAGATTTGACGGATCAGAAAGACCAACGTTGGCGCAACTTAATGTTGAATGCTTTAGGACAGAAAAAAATGTTCAAAAACCCAATGGTTGCAGTACTTCATTTCTTTGTGTATGCTGGCTTTATTATCATCAACATTGAAATACTCGAAATCATACTCGATGGCATTACTGGACATCACCGATTATTCCAACCAATGCTAGGTGGTTTGTACACATTCCTCATCAATGTATTTGAGGTGCTTGCATTTCTTGTACTTGCTGCATGTGTCGTTTTTTTGTTCAGAAGAAATGTTACAAAAGTCAAACGACTCAATATGGGTGAATTGAAAGAAGGTTGGCCTCGCAGTGATGCAAACTATATATTAATGTTTGAAATCGTATTGATGAGTTTATTTCTTGTCATGAATGCAGTGGATTTAAATTTACAAGCTATAGGTTCCGCTCATTACGTGCAAACAAGTTCGTTCTGGATTTCATCGCTGATACAGCCATTATTTAGTGGCATGTCTGAAACATCGCTAATTGCTATCGAGCGTTTTTGTTGGTGGGCACACATTGCTGGTATTTTTGTCTTTATGAATTACTTACCTTATTCCAAACATTTACATGTCATTTTAGCTTTTCCTAATGCATTTTATGCACGTTTGGAAGCTAAAGGTACTATGCAAAATATGCCTGAAATACAGAAAGAAGTCATGTATATGATGCAACCCGAATTGGCCCCTACAGATGTAGATCCAAATGCGGTAATGAAGTTTGGTGCAAAAGATGTACAGGATTTAAGCTGGAAAAATTTAATGGACGCCTATAGTTGCACCGAATGTGGACGTTGTAGTAGCGCTTGCCCTGCAAATCAAACAGGTAAAAAATTATCTCCTCGAAAAATCATGATGGATACACGCGACCGTCTTGAAGAGGTAGGTAAGAACATCAATCTCAACAAAGAATTTAAAGAAGATGGCAAAACCTTATTGCACGATTATATTACAGTAGAAGAATTGAGAGCTTGCACCACTTGTAATGCATGTGTAGAAGAATGTCCAGTAAGTATATCGCCATTAGATATAATTATCCAGCTTAGAAGAAATTTGGTCATGGAAGAAAGCAATTCGCCGCAAGAATGGAATGCAATGTTTAGCAATATCGAAAACAATATGGCCCCATGGAAATTCAGTCCAGACGATAGAGATGCATGGGTTAATCAGTAGACAATTGACAGTAGGCAGAAAACAGTTGATGAAAGTAATTTATCGAAAGAAAGTTGGCAATATTTTGAAATTAAAAAATGAATAAATAAATAAAATAAAGTGAGTGTTAAAAAATTAATAGTCTATCAGAAAGCATTTGATGTTTCTATGGAAATTTTTCATACATCTCAGTCTTTTCCTGTTGATGAAAAATTCGGACTTACCTCCCAAATTAGAAGATCATCAAGATCTGTATGTTCTAATCTTGCTGAAGCTTATAGAAAAAGAATTTACCCAGCTCACTTTACTGCAAAAATTTCTGATGCTGATATGGAAAATACCGAAACTCAAACTTGGCTAGATTTTTCATTAGCATGTAATTACATTGACGAGTCAAAGTTTAAGCATCTTTACAGTTATTCTATTGAAATTGGTAAATTATTAAATCATATGCTAAGTTATCCTGAAAAATATTTAATTAAAAAACAAATAAAAAATCTAACAAATTAATTCATACAGGTATTGCATTTGCTAACTGCATTTTGCTTACTGCCTATTAAAATATCATTCAAATTATGCAAGTAAAAACATTCGCCGAATACCAATCAGAAGGGACAACACCAGAAATATTATTTTGGGTTGGATGTGCAGGTAGCTTTGACGCAAGAGCACAAAAAGTCACAAAAGCTTTTGTAGAAATATTGAATCATGTTGGTATTCAATTTGCAATTTTGGGCAAAGAAGAAATGTGCACCGGCGATCCGGCTCGTCGAGCTGGTAATGAATTTCTATTTCAAATGATGGCCTTCAACAATATTCAAACCATGAACATGTATGAAGTCAAAAAAATAGTAACGACTTGTCCGCATTGCTTTAACACGCTCAAAAATGAATATCCAGAATTGGGTGGCAATTACGAAGTGATATCGCATGCTGTTTATTTGCAACAGTTGATCAATGAAGGGAAACTTAAGATGAAAGAAAATGGCGAATTCAAAGGCAAACGTATCACATATCATGATAGTTGCTACCTTGGCAGAGCTAATAATATCTACGAAGCACCACGCGAAGTATTGCAAGCATTAGATGGCGAATTGGTCGAACTTAAACGTTGTAGAACAAATGGACTTTGTTGCGGTGCTGGCGGCGCTCAAATGTTTAAAGAAGATGAAGCTGGAGATACTCGTATTAACATCGAACGGACCAAAGATGTTCTCGAATCAGGTGCTACAATAGTTGCATCTAATTGTCCATTTTGTCTTACAATGCTGAACGATGGTATTAAAAACAATGAAAAAGAAAACGAAATTCAAGCTTTAGATATTGCCGAAATGATTGCAAAATCGATTGCATAAATACTTTTTATACATTGTTCTTTTATGTTTAAATGCAGATTAAGATAATTACATACTTAAAATAATCAACTATCTTTTAAAAGGATTCGAAAGCAAAAAAAATACTGCCCGTATCTAAAGACTTTTTAAAATTAAATTCCTACGCAAAATATGACTAAAGAACTTATAGAACAATTACCAACAGACTTCTCCCCTACATCTCGTGTTTGGGTATTTCAAAGCAATAGACCATTCTCAGAAAAAGAGGAATTAGAAATCAACGAACAATTGTATAACTTTTATGTACAGTGGCAATCGCATGGCAATGATATCAAAGGATGGGCTAAACTATTGTACAGACAATTTGTAGTTGTAATGGCAGACGAGACTGCATCAGGTGTAAGTGGTTGTAGCACCGATAGCATGACAAGAATAATTAAAAGCTTGGAAAGACAATATTCCGTCAATTTTTTCGATCGTATGACAATTACATTTTTAGTTGATGGTAAAGCCGAAGGCTTGCCTATGAATCAAGTTAGTTATGCGTTGCAAAATGGCTACCTTGAAACCGACACCCCATTGTTTAATAATTTAGTTGACACCAAAGAAAAGTTAGAAAATGAATGGTTGATTCCATTAAATGAAAGTTGGCTGTGGAATAGAATTGCAAATTAATATTTTTTATATACCTTTGCATTCCAAAATCGATCACGCAGCTCTTTGGTTTATCGATTTATAGTTCTTTAATTATGTCTTTGGTCTCG
>JBILCF010000269.1:0-4138 GCA_044353325.1 Chitinophagaceae bacterium
TGCACTTGTTGCTTTTGGTGTGTTGATATCTACATTCATAATGCTGTTAACCGGATTTGGATACAATGTCACCATTGTTTCGTTTCCGAAATAAACATCTACAACATTGCTATAGCTAGTTTTGCCATCGATATCATGTTGTTGTAAACGATAGTAATTGTGACCTTGGAAAGGTGTTGCATCAGTATAACCATAATTCAATGGTGTTTCGCTAGTGCCATTGTTTGCTTTGCTTGCAATAGCGTTTGATAATGTAGAAAATGCTCTACCATCTTTACTGCGTTCTACAACAAAGTGACTATTGTTTTGCTCAGTTGCAGTTATCCAATTCAATTGAGATGTACCATCAACACTTTTGCCTGTAAAGCTCAACATCGTAACTGGCAATGGAGCATTGACTGGGTTTTGTGTGTGAAGGTAAAAATAAGAGAATCCACCCACAGGGAAACAGATAGTCCAAACTGTTGAACTTGGATCGTAAGATGCATTGATTGCTGAGTTTGGTATTGCAATAGCAGTATGACCTGGTGTGTTCAAATCACCATTATCTACTTTAGTTACAGCGATATTACTCAAATTAGCTGGACCACCAGAAACTGGTAGTAAAGGCCATCCTGAAAATCCTGCATCTGCATTATAATCTTGAAAATCTTGATCTAAATAATACAAGCATACCATAGCGGTATCGCTGTTGGCAGCAGTGATTTGATAAGCACGATTCACATAAGGTTGACCATTGTGGTAAGGCGTACTTGCTGCAATGTCTTGACAAGCTGAAACAGAACCCAAACTAATGCTATTATTGATATCAGTGACTGCAGCAATTCGGCGACAATCTGCACTTGAACGTATGGTATCAGACATACCATCTGTAAATGATACTGATGTACATCCATAATTTCCAGCGTTAGAGTAATAAACAGGGAAAGTTCCTGCTTGTGCTGATATTAAACTTCCTGCTGGAAGGATATCTATATAAGCAACAGCTGTGTCTGAACAAACTGGACTTGTATTTGTAGCAAATACGATATAAACTGTATCCATTGTAATAATGTTTGTAGGATTTGGATGGAAAGTTGTAAATGTATTGTCTTCATAATAAAGAGTATCTGTTCCGACAGGTGAAGTACTTAATGGATTAATTAAACCTGTTACATCAATTGAAGCTGGAGCACAAGCAAATCCTGTTATAACTGAAGTTGGTAACTCAGGTTGAAAATTCACTTGTAATAATAAACTGTCAGTTGAAAAACAGCCAGTTGGAAGACTCACTTTAGAATATTTAAAATTAGTACTTGTTGTATCATTTGTAGGCGTTGCAACAGGAGTGAACAATCCTTGATCACCAAAATATTGAACTGTTACATTTGGTGCAAAAGCTGAAACTGAACCATCCATTGATGTTAAATCAAATATGGCACTATTACTACCTGCTGATGATTCACAAATTGCTAAAGTATCTTGTACGACTTGTGGTACTGGATTTATAACTAAATTAACTGGTATTCTACAATTTGAGCTACCAGAACATGCTGCAAACCATGTATAGGTATTTGGCGTATTTGAATTTGATAAACCAGAACCTGTTGTAATCAATGGGTTAAATGGAGAGAAACTATATAAGTTGATACCTCCAGTTGGAGTACTGTACCACTCAAAACTTGCAGGTACATAAGTATAACGAATTTTCAATGTAGCTACTGATGGGTTTGCACCTGCATTTAAGGTATATCCATTCGTGGTAGAATTTCCACCCCAAGTACTATGATAACCCATTTTCAACGTATCACCTGCATTTAAAGTACCATATATGACTCCTACAGCGTTTTGTAATGCAGGGGTATTATTTAACCATGTATAGTTTGCAGAACCAGTTGCAGGATTACCTACTAATGAAGGGTAAAATACATTTGGAGCTTGTACAGGCATCCCACCGTAAAATAATGGGAAACGAGTTTCATTTGCCCAGCCTCCGGCAGTTGTTGCTAAGTTGGTTACTTTGTATTCACATATACCAATTGTTGAACCCAAAGGCAATGCTGGCAATGCTGCTTTTGCAAACAAAGCTGATCCAGTAGGTGCTGTAGATGTAGGATTAGTAGTAGGTTGTATTTCAAATGTTATCGTCACAGAATCTTCTATCGGTGTAGCACAACCCGATACCGTCAACCCCTGACCAAAAGGAATTGGACTAAACTGACACAATTGGTAAGGAGCACCAGGTGTAGGTCTGAAGTTGATTTTGATAATTGGGTTTTGCAATGAATCATTGATTAAATTACCATTTGTAACACCCGAAATAGTTAAAGATGTATTCAATGAATAAGTTCCACCAGCATACATATTTACACCAGTAAATATGCCAGTAACAGCGGAACCGCCATAAGGCTGTAAAATACCAATGCCATTCCCTAAATTAATAGTGTATGGAACAACACCACTTGGGCCAGTTACATTCAATGTCAATTGAATTGGGTTAACAGATAAATCAATAATTTGCGAACCGTAATTACGTACTTGAACAGTTATAACTTGATTTGCTGTGTAGCAGTTACCAGCAGGTGTAGTCATTGAAATAACAGCGGGATCGTGAGGTGAAGGAGGTATTAAATTGATTAAATAATCTTCTGTTTCTCCATAAAAATAACTATTACATGGTGTGATTGTGGTAGCACTTAAATAACCATCAACTTGATTGATAACCCTCATACGAGTGATCCCCGGCAATGCAGTTCCAGGAGGTGTAAATGTACCAGATAGAATTGCGTCTGGGATTGAATTGATTTGTGTTAAACCTGAAAAATAAACTTCTTCTCCAGGATCAGAAAACACTGAATTATGATTGTAATCAATGTACACTTTAACGGCACTTCCTAAACTGAATCCACCACAATTTCCTACAGTTACATTGAATGGCTGAGCTAAACCAATGTATACTACTGGAGCTGGAACTGATGCCGTAAAGTTAGTATATTGATTTGCACTACCTGTTCCAACACCTTGAGTACCAGTTAATGGTGTAGCACAAGTCGTTGTATTATTTAAAGTACCCATTGTTACATTTAAAATCTCTTCATATAATGTATTAGTAGCAGCTGAAATACAATAGCACGGCGATGTTGGACTCCATGATTGAACTGTTACTGGAACAGAAGCTGAAGTGTCAAATCCACTACTGAATGAACAAGTAACAATACATCTGTAATAGGTAGTCACACCCAATGGCGGTTGTACTGAATAGTTAATCGTATTAGCACCAGCGATAACTGTCCAAGGTGAAGCATTGGTTGTAGAACTTAACCATTGGTAAGTCAAACCTCCTACTAGGGAGTTTCCGGTTAATCCGAAATTGACAAAAACACCAGGACAAGGATTTGCAGGCGAAGCTGTTGCAGTTCCTGCTGTTGGACTTGCAGTACAAGGTGTATTTGCATTAATTGTTATATTATAATCTTCATATTCTCCGAAAGTTGCTATAGAACAAGACTCTGAAGAGACTACTGCTCCTGCGTATTTAGCCACAATGCGCATTCTTCTTATACCTGGCACAGCAGTCAAGGGTATAGTAATATTACCAGACTGAGCAGAAGGACCAAGTACTGCAGTAGCTGTGTTCCAAACAAATTCGCCAGGATCTGTAAATAAATTATTGCCATTGAAGTCTATCCATATAGCTAAACCTTGTTGGTATATATTTCCACCTGGTGCAATTGTAAATGGATAGGTTTGGCCTTGAATTACAGTTGTAGTTTGGGGATACAACTGATAATCACCAGAAAAATCTCCGCTTCCCAAATTAGACAAGGTGTTAAAAGTAAAATTATTTACAAAATCACCAGTAGCTCCTGTTACGCCTACTGTAGGAACACATTGTGCAAAAGTACGTTCTGAAAGAAAAAATAATGAAATTAAAGTTAATAGATAGAGTTTTTTATTCATAATAAAGCAGTGTTTGAATGTAAATATAATTAATAATTACAATATCATTAAAATATCACTTCTCTTTTTTTTAACATTATATTCCATTCATCGTTTTTATTTCCCTTTTAGTAGCAGTTGAACGACTATTTTTCTACTATATTTACAGCCTTTAAGTAATTATAAATGAAACAATCTCTTTTAATTTTATTTATCTCAA
>JBILCF010000007.1:0-32196 GCA_044353325.1 Chitinophagaceae bacterium
ATATGGAAAAAATGAATTTAGATCCTGCTAAAGTCAATGTAAATGGTGGTGCAGTTTCGATGGGACATCCATTAGGAAGTAGTGGTTCAAGAATCTTAGTTTCATTAATTAGTATTTTAAACCAAAACAATGGCAAATATGGTGCAGTAGGTATTTGTAACGGTGGCGGAGGTGCTTCTTCAATTATAATAGAGAGATGTTAAATCTCTAATTTTATTCAATATTTTTAATTCAAATCCAACATTTGCCTATTTTTTATAGTCATTTGTTGGATTTGTTGTTTGTAAAAGATTTCTGCGATACTTTTTATCGTTAACTTTACATATAAATCACAAACATGCGATTCTTGCAAAAGAGTATTTTTTATTTCTTCATCTTTATTGGTATTGTTCCAAATCTGAAAGCTTCACATATTTTTGGGGGCGAAATTGGTTATACCCATATATCAGGTAATATTTATGAAATAAACTTGACACTATATGGTGATTGCAGTGGCGCATCTTATCCAAATTTGTTTTCATCCACACCTCATATCGCTGTTTATGATGGCAACGTTGGATACACAAGTTTGTATTTACTTCCTTATGGAAATCCTGGTTTTGAAGTTACTCCCGTTTGCCCTGCTGAAATTAATAACACGAAATGTCAAGGTGGGTCACTACCTGGGGTTGCAGAATTTAAATTCAAAGGAAACGTCACGCTTAGTGGTCCTTCTGCTGATTGGAAATTTATTTTTGATGGAGAATTAGCAAGCGGTTCAAGCTACGCAGGACGAAGTGGAGCTATAACAAATATTGTCCAACAAGGCCAAGCAAACACAACAATTATGCAGCTTATAGCTACATTAAACAATACACAGGGTCCTAATAATTCCTCAACTTACACTTCAATTCCAACACCCTTTTTCTGTATAAATATTCCTCAACAATATAATCAAGGTGCTGTAGATGTAAATGGAGATCAATTAAGTTTCGAACTTGTTCCAGCACTTGATGCCAATACAGGGATTGTGACCTATCAAAGTGGTTATACTTTTTTAAATCCAGTTGCAACAACAGCTGGCTCGTTTTCTTTTGGCACTGGAACAGGGCAATTAGGATTTACGCCTAATATCATTCAAAACTCTGTTGTAGTCAATAAAGTTGTAGAAACTCGAAACGGCGTTGTAGTAGGAACTACAATGAGGGAAATGACTTTTGTTGTTCTAAACAATTGTAACAATCAGTCTCCGATAGGTCAATTGGTTGGTACTAGTGCAGGTTCAATTTCAGCAAACAATGAAGTTAGAGTTTGTAACACAGGAACTACAATTCAATTTGCAATTAATGCATCAGATCCTGATACAAACAATGTTTCTGTAACTATAACGGGTCTACCTGCAAATGCATTAGCAACTATTACTGGAAACAATTCGCCTAGTGTTGATATTAATGTAACATGGACTATTCCTGCGGGAGCTCCATTGGGCTCAACAACATTTTATGTAACTTATCAAGATAACGGCTGTCCTCTCTCTAGCAAACAAACTATTGCATATTCAGTAGTGGTCGAACAACCTATATTGGCAACTTTATTGTCCGAAAATGTATCATGCCTGGCTAACAACGATGGCCAAATTACAGTCAATGCAACGAGTTCGAATGCCGGAGCACTCTCCTATTCGCTCAATGGGCAAACACCACAAACAAATAATTTATTTCAAGGTTTAACTGCTGGAACTTACATTATACAGATTAAAGATCCACAAAATTGCAGCTTAGATTTAGAAATAGATATCGACAACTCAGTTCATCCCGAACTTTTGTTGATTGAAAAAAACAACATTACTTGTTTTGGCAAACAAAACGGGAAAATATCCGTCACTGCTACCCCAACTACAACTTATAATTATAACCTGACACCAGGCAACCAAACAAATTCAACGGGGTATTTTTCAAATCTTGCTCAAAATTTATATACTATTATTGCAATAGACAATAAAAATTGTAGCGATACATTAGAAATTGAAATCATTGAACCTCCAGTACTTGCATTTGGCCAAGTAGAGATTGAAAATTTAACTTGTAATAAAAACAACGGACGAATACTAGCCAAAAGCAATGCCATAGGTGAAGCCGATTATATATTAAATCCAGGTTTAAGAGCCAACGGGTTCGGATTGTTTTCAGATTTAGCAGCAGGGACATATACAATTACAGCCCAAACTGGTCTTGACTGTAGCATTGATACATTAGTAACATTAGAAAAATTACCACTTGATTTTTTTGTTAGCACATCTCAAGTTGATTTAGGTTGCAATGGTTGGGGTTATGAAGGCTCAGCTAAAGCAATATTGAATGGAGGATTAGAGCCATTTACATATTTATGGTCTAGTTCACCTCCACAAAATACACCCGAAGCTACTGGCTTGTATTATGGCTACTATATCTTAAGTGTTACAGATGCAAGAGGGTGCGAAGTCAAGGATACAGTGTATATAAACCCTGGAAATTGCTGTGAAAACATATATGCCCCAAACGCATTTTCACCCAATGGTGACGGAAAAAATGATGAATGGAAATTGGTAACTAGTACTGGTATGACCATCGAACATTTTGGAGTTTACAATCGATTTGGTCAAAGAATCTGGACTACATTTGATCAACGACGTTCTTGGGATGGGACGCAAAATGGCCAATTGGCTGAACCTGGCACCTACTTTTTTGTACTTCAGTACACTTGTTTAAGTGATGGAAAAAAATACATTAAAAAAGGAGATGTAATTTTACTTCAATAGTTTCTCCAAATTCAACTAACTCTTTATTGTTTTACTATCTTAGTCGAAAACTGTTTATTGATTGTTGACACTAGCAAAATATACTCTCCGCTTGCAACATTTCTTAAAGCATCACTATAAATCACAGGGCTTTTAATCATACCACTGCGATATATTAAATTTCCATTTAAACCATACAAGCTATATGACAATTCTTGAATGGAAGCATCATAAGATTTTAAATAGAACTCACCTTGCAAAGGGTTTGGAAATACTGCGAATGTGTAATCCATAGCAATTACATCAGAAGTTCCTAATGCGATTTGATATGCTGTGCAAAAATTGGGTATCCCATAACCATGTGTGTTCGTTGGATTTGTATAACGATCACTCGACATCTTAATTAAATTACGTAATTGCCAATTGGTTAAATTAGGCAAAGCTTGCCATAAACAAGCAATAGCACCACACATTATAGGACTAGCAAAAGAAGATCCATTTGATGCACCAACTAAACAATTATCACCTATTAATGAAGTTCCTTTACCCATAGCGCAACCATCAGGTTTGACTCTTCCATCAAAAGTAGGACCATAGCCACTTGCTCCCCAAAGTCCTGAACCATCCACTGAACCTACACTATATACACTGTCGCCGTCTGCAGGTGTAAGCATGTAATGCCATGCGGATAGACCTTCATTACCTTGTGCATTAACTACAAACATACCCTTTGATACTGCTTTATTTGCCGCTTTGACAATCAAACTCGTGTTGCCATCCATATCAGCATAAACGTATGAAGCTGCAGTTAGTGGTGCGTCAAATTTATTGTATCCAAGAGAAGAATTGATTAAATATACACCAATACTATCAGCACGTTCGGCTGCCATTAACCAATTATCTTCTTCAATTGGTGCTTCTACCAATACATCTTCCGTAATGTATAAAAAATAATTTGCATTCGGCGCTGTCCCTACATAAGTACCTGGAATATTGGCTGCCATACAACCCAATACATTCATACCGTGCGATGAAGGAATACTCGTTGAATAGACATAAGCCGTATCGCGAGGGAAATTATAAACATCTTTCACTCTACTTTGCAACTGCAAAGAATCGTATGCGGTACAAGTATTTGCATATCTAAAATTTACATCAAAAACAGCGATATCCATTTGCTCACCTTTGAAACCTAAATCGTGCAAGCAATCTGCATCCAATTGATCAACCTGCTGAAAGGATAGTCCATAGTATGCTGAAGTTCCGGTTACTTTTTGTTGGGTAGGTGTTACTTCGGGAAATTTTGCTAAACTCGTATTGGTTTTAAATACACCATTTGCATATCGCGCTACAAGTACGACGCCGTCTACCATTGGTAATGCTGCAATATCAGCGGCTTTACTCGAATCAAACGTGATAACTACAATTTGGTTAAACCATTTAGAAACGGATTGTAACCTTGACGCATTGGAGACTGTCATAACAGTATCGATATAATGTTGAACCACCGGTAAATCGCTACTATCCAACATGATTTGTTGTTTCGATCTGCGTTCTAAAGCTTTTGGAGATAAAAACTGTAAAGAATCAGCAAAGCTAAGGGTGCCATTTTTGTCTTTAAATTTCACTCGAAAGGCATAAGCAGGAGCAGCTTCTGCTGAAAAATGTGCTCCTAAAAAACATACTGTAAGTAATAATAGAATTTTTTTCATGTGAATTAATTGTATTTTTTAGCACGCATGATTAGCGTAAATCCTTTTTTGTATTTTGAAACTGTTGGTTGATAAACCCATCTGGTTAATTCGCGATACACCAAACCAACATTTTTAGCATAGACTTCTTTGGCAAAAGTCCGAGCACTATATTCGTTTGCCTCATCTGGTGCACCTTCAGTAATATCAACTTGATTGACTGTTACTGTGTTTTCAAAATTAATATTCCCATTGTTATATGGTTCACTTACATTGACATACTTATAATCCCAATCTTGAAACCATTGTAAATCGACATTGAAACCTGCAGGAATATAACTATTGCCGTACCAACGAGTGTTTAACTTGACAGGGAAAACTAGTTTCAAAAAACGTAAATTATTTTCAACAACTTCCAATTTGAAACTTGTAGCTGTCACATAATAAGTCAAGTTTTCTTCCCATGTATATGTCGAATCTTGTCTGTAAAATCTATTGACCACAAAAGATGGACGACCTTCATTGTCTAAGTAGGTTTCGCCAATTTCATCTCTAAATTCTAGTTTGAATGTATCAGTCGTCTTTGTAAAATCATTGTATAAAATTGAATCTACATCATATTCGACATAATGTCCAGTAGTAACTGGGAAGTAATCTTTACCTAATTCAACTTCATCTGCAGGAATAATTTCCTTTTTACATGCAGATAAAAAAAACAAACCAACAACTGTTAATGACCATAAATACTTCATCACTTCTGTACAAATTTTAATTAAAAATAAACCAAAAAATCAAAATACACACTTTTCTGGGCCATGTATTTGATATAAATCCTAAATCAATTCTGCATTTCGACCGCCGAGTATTATTCCACCTGCTATTACATCATCGCCTTCGTAAAAGACTGCTGATTGTCCTGGTGCAATTCCTTTTACTGCTTCATCGAACAAAACATGTATTTTACCTGCTTCGTTAAACAATGTTGATGCATTCGGAGTAGATTTATATCTAATTTTTGTAAACGCTTTCATACCATCATTTATTGCATCGTACTTAATCATATTTAATCGGGTTACAACCATTTCTGTCCTATCCAAATCCATTTCATCACCCAATACTACGGTATTTGTGTCAGGGTCTATTTGTATCACATACATTGGTTTCCCCAATGCAATATCCAATCCTTTTCGCTGTCCTATGGTATAAAAGGGATATCCTTTGTGCTTACCTACTTTAGTACCGTCAACTAGAACAAAATCGCCTCCATCAACTTGTTCTTCTAATCCCGTTACTTTCTTTCGCAAAAAATTGCGATAGTCATTATCGGGGACAAAACATATTTCATAACTCTCACTCTTTTTGGCCAATTCAGGATATCCATAATCAAATGCCATTTGGCGTATTTCTGTTTTGTGGTATTTCCCCAAAGGATAGACACTCCGTGCTAAACATTCTTGAGACAAGCCCCATAAAACATAACTTTGATCCTTGGTATCATCTATTCCTTTTGAAATAATGTGCCTATGATTCTCACTGCGAACATTGACATAATGACCAGTAGCAATAAACTCACAATCCAACATATTAGCACGCTTCAATAATGCATTCCATTTGATATGCGTATTGCACATCACACAAGGATTAGGCGTTCGTCCAGCCAAGTATTCATCTACAAAATTTTCTATTACAGCATCTCCAAATTCTTCACGTATATCTAAAACGTAATGCGCAAAACCATGCTCAACAGCTGCCAAACGAGCATCGTTGAAACTATCCAGATTACAACAACCCGTTTCTTTTTTGCTGGTACCGCTGACAGCATAATCCCATGTTTTCATGGTAATACCAATGACTTCATAGCCTTCATCGTGGAGCATCATAGCAGCAACAGTACTATCTATACCGCCACTCATGGCAACTAATATCTTTCCTTTTTTACTCATCGAAATGCAAATATAAAACAAAACACGTCCTAAAAGGACGTGTTCCTATTATCTGATCTGTATAGAAAATATCTATCCTACTATTTGATAAAACGAATATTGAATGGAAATAGATATGGCTTACCCTCTGCAGCTTTGATAGAAGCCACGACAATAAATACAATATTTAAAACCCCAAGCGCCAATAAAACTACAATACCAATCAAAATTAAGGACAATATCACACCAATGATATAGCCTAATATAAGTGTTATTTGAAAGTTCAACGATTCCTTAGCATGATCAGAGATGAATTTTGATTCATCTTTTTTGACTAAATAAATCACTAAGGGACCAATAAAAGATGTAAAAAAAGCCAATACATGGCTTAGCATTGCAATATTGCGTTCGTCTTGTGTTATAGGATCATCAGTCAACACATCTTTGACAATCAATTCATTGGTATCCATAGTAGTTTTAAATTTATAATTAATGTTTACAAATTACCTCTTGCATCTTGCTCCAATTCCAACGCTTCGAACAAAGCTTTAAAATTACCTTTACCAAAACTTTTTGCTCCTTTGCGCTGAATAATTTCAAAGAACATTGTTGGTCTATCTTCTACAGGTTTTGTAAATATTTGCAACAAATACCCTTCATCATCTCGATCGATTAATATACCCAATTCGCTTAGTGGTTTTAAGTCTTCATCTATTTCTCCCACTCGATCTAATACAGTTTCATAATAGCTTGCAGGTATTTTCAAAAACTCTACTCCTCTACTTTTCAAATCGGTGACAGTTTCAATAATATTATTGGTAGCCACAGCGATATGTTGAACGCCTTCGCCTTCGTAAAAATCTAAATATTCTTCTACTTGAGAACGTTTTTTGCCTTCAGCAGGTTCGTTGATTGGGAATTTTACATAACCATTGCCATTGCTCATTACTTTACTCATCAAGGCGCTGTATTCTGTAGAGATGTCTTTATCATCGAAACTTAAAATATTTTTAAAGCCCAATACATCTTCATAGTATTTTACCCAAGGATTCATCTGATTCCAACCTACATTGCCTACGCAATGATCTACATATTTCAAACCAGTTGGCTTTGGATTATATTCGCTTTTCCACTCTACAAAACCAGGCATGAATATACCATTATAGTTTTTTCTTTCTACAAAAACATGAACTACTTCTCCATAGGTATGAATACCAGCCAAGCGCACTTCACCATTTTCATCTGTTAAGGTTTGAGGCTCCATATATGATTTTCCACCGCGCGATGTTGCTTCTTCGTATGCTTTGTATGCATCTTCGACCCATAGTGCCAATACCTTTACCCCATCACCATGTTTTTTGTGGTGCACAGCAATAGGATGTTCAGAATTTAATGGTGAAGTCAATACCAAACGCATTTTATCTTGTACCAACACATAAGATGCTCGATCTCTTACACCAGTTTCAGGCCCTGCATATGCCAAAGATTGAAAGCCAAATGCAGTTTTGTAATAATGCGCAGCTTGCTTTGCATTACCAACGTATATTTCTACATAATCAGTTCCAAGCAAAGGCATAAAGTCAGTTGTATGGTTCGATGTAGTTTGTTCTAATATTTGTGTTTCCATTGTTCTAAAGTAATTTGTTGTTAATTTATCTCTGCGAATTTAAATGTTTTGGATTAATTAATTTTCGAATTCTCAAATTCTCAAATTTTATTTTAATATTATTCAGCCCAGCTCATTTCATAGTTTTCATCTTCTATTTCCAAAGCATAATTTGTCAAATGCAATGGTCTGAACGTATCCACCATGACTGCAAGTTCGGGTGTTTCTTTTTTCCCAATACTTTTCTCTACAGCACCAGGATGAGGACCGTGAGGGATACCACTTGGATGCAATGTAATCATACCTTTAGTTACATGTTTGCGACTCATAAATTCCCCATCAACATAGTACAAAACTTCATCGCTGTCAATATTGCTGTGATTATACGGTGCAGGTATAGCATCAGGGTGATAATCATACAAGCGAGGAACGAAAGAACAAATCACAAAGTCTTTTCCATCGAATGTTTGATGCACAGGTGGCGGTTGATGCACGCGACCCGTAATAGGTTCAAAGTCGTGTATTGAAAATATATACGGATATTCGTATCCATCCCAACCGACTACATCAAAGGGATGTGTGCCGTACGTAATTGGATATAAAAGACCTTTCTTTTTGGTGTAAATAGTAAATTCGCCTACTTCATCGTATGTTTTCAAATCTTGCGGTTTGCGAATATCGCGCTCACAAAATGGCGCATGTTCCATCAATTGCCCTTCAGTCGTTTTGTAACGTTTTGGGAAACGAATTGGCCCAAATGACTCGACAATGAATAATCGATTTGCTTCTGTATCAAATGTAATTTGATAAATAGCACCTCTAGGAATCACGATGTAATCGCCATAACTGAACGGTAATTCTCCATATTGGGTCAATACTTTCCCAGTACCTTCATGTATAAAAATCACTTCGTCAGCATCAGCATTTTTATAGAAATACGTTGTCATACTCTGCTGAGGAGCAGCTAGTGTTATATGACAATCATTGTTGACCAAAACTGGGCGTCTACTTTCCAAATAATCTGCAACTGGCTTAACATTAAAACCTTGAAAACTTCGATGTTTGAGTATATTTTGGGTGGCTATAACAGGATTTACATCTTTGGGTTCTTCAGATCGAATAATTTTCGTCGGTGGGTGAACATGGTAAAGCAATGAATAATTGTATGAAAACCCTTCTGTACTAAACAACTGTTCACTATACAATGATCCATCTGGTTTGCGAAATTGAGTATGTCTTTTGTGTGGAATAGAGCCTAAAGTATAATAATGTGCCATAAAATTCTAGTTAGAATGGACACAAATATAAATCAAACTGATGAATTAAAAACGACTAGCATTTTTATCATTCAAACATAATGTAGGTTTATTTAACTTGACCCGATTTGAGATTACAATAGACGTTGAATTAGGTCTTCAATTTTCAAACCTTCGGCTTCAGCCTTGTAATTGCGAACAAGACGATGACGAAGTATTGGTAAAGCCACCGCTTTTACATCTTCAATATCTGGCGAGAATTTACCATGCAATAATGCATAACATTTTGCTCCCAATATTAAATTTTGCGACGCACGAGGACCAGCACCCCAAGAAATATAGCTTCTCGCAATATCTGAACCTTGAGCGTTTGGTCGGGTGCGATGCACTAAACCTACAGCATATTCAAGCACATTATCAGGCACTGGAACTCGACGAACCAAATGTTGAAAATATAGTATTTCTTCACCTGTCATTACTTTAGGAAGTACTGGTTTTTTATCAGATGTAGTTGATTTTACTACTTCCAATTCTTCTTTGAATGTAGGATAATCCAACCATATATTAAACATAAAACGATCCAATTGGGCCTCTGGCAAAGGATAAGTCCCTTCTTGTTCTATTGGATTTTGCGTAGCCAAAACAAAGAAAGGTGCAGGTAGTTGATGTATTTCACCTCCTATTGTAACTTGTCTTTCTTGCATAGCCTCTAGCAAAGCAGCTTGTGTTTTGGGTGGTGTACGGTTAATTTCATCGGCCAATATGATATTTGAAAACAATGGCCCTTTGATAAATTTAAAATTCCGATGTTCATCTAATATTTCAGAACCTGTAATATCACTCGGCATTAAATCTGGCGTAAATTGAATCCGCTTAAAGCCTAAATCCAAGACTTGTGCTATGGTATTGACCAACAATGTTTTAGCCAATCCAGGCACACCTACCAACAAACTATGTCCATTACAAAGAATGGATATCATAGTTCCTTCAACAACTTCATGCTGCCCAACAATTACTTTTGAAACTGCACTCTTGAAATCTGTAAATTTGGCTTGCAGCGCCTTTGCTGCATCAACATCTGATGTATACATAGTTATAGGTCCCTAAATTTTATTGTTTTGCATTTTTTTGATTCGAAGCATTATACCATTTTGAAAGTTCCTTACAATCTTTATAAGTATCATCGATTTTGATATAAAAACCTGATAATTTCTCATCTAGCCATGTTTGTAAGTATTTATTTTGTTTCTCGGTAAAAGCGACTTGTTGTATGCGACTATAATCGTCTCTTAGATTCGCACGATGTGGCTCCGTTCTATTTTTTAAATAAATAATACGAACTAATTTATCACCACTTTGAGGATCTACAAACTCTGCTGGTTGTGCAAATTCACCAATTTTCATATCGTTGACTAACAATGCAACTGAAGGCTCTAAAGATTCGGGCACAATAAGCGAGCCACCTGTTTGTGGGTCTGTAAACATTCCTCCTGTTATTTTAGTAGCATCATCAGTTGTATATTTTCCAACTGCAGCCGAAAACAATATTTTACCTGCTACCAAGTTGGATCTAACGCTGTCAGCTTTTCCCAACGTTTGTTTAACCATATCAGATGTAATCAATGGTTTGATTAAAATATGACGCAATTTGGCCTTTTCGCCTTGTCTGTTCACCATTTGTATAATATGAAATCCGAAACTAGTTTTCACAATAGGAGATATTTCGCCGTTTTGAAGTTTAAATGCTGCTGCCGCAAATTCCGGGACCAACTCATCGCGACCTCTTATTCCTAAATCGCCTCCATTGTCTCTACTGCCAGGATCTTCACTGTAAACACCAGCCAATACATCAAAACTTGACTTTCCTGTCATAATTTCTTTTCGAATTCCCTCTAACTTCTCTATGGCATATTGTTCTACTTCTTTATTAATGTCAGGTCTGAATACAATTTGACCTACCTCCAACATGGATGGGAAAAAAGGTAAACTATCTTTAGGGATTTTATCATAAAACACACGTACTTCTTGTGGTGTAATTTTTACATTCCCCATGATCGTTTGTTGCATACGATCGGCAGTCAACTTGTCTCTAAACATGATCCGATAATCGTCTTTTAACTGATAAACTGATTTGCCAGCCATTTCTTCAAGCTTTTCTTCAGACCCATATTGAGATACAAAATAACGTATACGATTGTCCAAATTACCTTCAATTTCCTCATCTGAAACTATAACACTATCTCGCCCAGCTTGCTCTATCAGCACTTTTTGAGCCATATATTGGTCTAAAAGTAAACATTGTAAATTTTCATCCACAGTCGGATTTTCACGTTTGTAATCTTCTATAGAAGCATCCAATTCCGAACGTAATATGATTTTATCACCGACAATTGCTACAATCTTGTCTAAATTTTCTGGTTGGGCAATAGCTAAATTAAATTTAAAACTAAACAATACAGCTATAAGACTTATCTGAACAATATTTTTCATAAAGAGCGCAATTTACGTATAAAAGCGATAGGTGGCATAGGCAGTTTCTTTCATTTAACAAAGATTTTCATCTTAATACCTTTCTAAGTCCCTAAATGCTTAGTAAAACTTGGCAAATCAAGATTCGATTCTAAAAAAAGAATGACTTTTCTACGTGATATTCGTTTCCCAATGAATGAACTTCTTTTTTATTTTCAAAACCATGAATATAAAGCTATGAATTTGTTACCAAAATCTCTTGTTGGTAAATTTCTTATCTTTGCATACGTGGAAATGAAAAATCTGTATATCATTTCGGGATGCAATGGAGCAGGCAAAACTACGGCTTCATTTACAATACTACCCGAAATACTGAACTGCAATGAGTTTGTAAATGCAGATGAAATTGCTAAAGGCTTATCTCCTTTTCAACCCGAAAAGGTATCCTTTGAAGCAGGCAGAATAATGCTAAACCGAATTAATGAATTATTAAAAGGAAATTGTAATTTTGCCTTTGAAACAACCCTTGCAACCAAAAGCTATAAAAACAAAATAAAAGTTGCAAAACAACAAGGTTATCACATCACCTTATTGTTTTTTTGGTTGCAAAATGTTGAATTGGCTAAAGAACGAGTCAAAACAAGAGTAAGCGAAGGGGGACATGATATAGCAACTCATGTAATTGAGAGACGTTATATTAAAGGAATTGAAAATTTATTCAATATCTATATGTCCATCGTTGACGAAATTATGATTTTTGACAATTCGGAAGCTAAAAATGAATTAATAGCCGAAAAATTACTTGAAACAGAATTAAAAGTTATAAATTACGAAAAATTTCAAACCTTAAAACGATATTATGAAAGAGTTTAAACGCACTGAACAACAAAGCAAAATATTGAAAGGCATGGAGAAAGTGCATGAAAAGCTTATCGAATATAAAAAAAGAATGAAAAGCGAGTTGGTTGTACTTCAAGACAATAAAATTGTTCGTATAAAACCATAAGGTTTATTTTCTTTTTTTTGCACTAACATCACACGTTACTAAACTATTATTTTAGTGATTTTTTTTATTTGGTTTCTTAAAACCAACACTTCTACAATGCTTTGTCTATGACCGACATGCTCGATTTCAACGACCTGATTACACATCCACTTACGAGCGAAGAACTTCATTTTTTTAATCAACATGAACATGCAATTGTTGGTGATTTAATTTTAAAAAAAACCTGGACTCCACGTCAAAAATTAATTCTAATTCAAATAGGTTTAAGACAACAAATCCAATCAAAACTACCAACATTTTACGCCAATAAAAATTGCTTGTATGCAAGCAAAATAAATGTAGAACAATGTTCTTCTGAAAAAACTGCGACATTCAAAGCTAGTTTAGTTCGAGGGCATACGTTTGTAGACTTAACTGCAGGAATGGGCGTTGATAGTTTAGCTTTGAGCGCTCATTTTGAAAATGGAATTCTGATTGAACAACATGTAGCACTTGCAAATGCAACAGCATATAACTTAAATAAACAATTTCAAAAAACACAATTACAAATTTTAGGTGGTGTTAAAGCAGAAGCCTATTTAATAGACATGAACGAGCAAGTTGACCTTATTTATCTCGACCCAGCACGTCGCGATGCAAATGGAGGCAAAGTAGTTCAACTTAATGATTGCGAACCTAATGCGATTCAGCTTTTAGATACTTTACTCCAAAAAAGCAAAAACATACACATTAAAACTTCTCCTCTCTTAGATATTGAATTAGCATGCAAACAATTAAAGTATCATGTTAGAGATGTATATGCTATAGCAAGCGATCATGAATGTAAAGAGTTATTGTTTTTACTAGACAAAAATCAACATGAAAATTATACTATTCATGCTGTAAACTTGGATCACCAAAATACGTTCGAAGCAACAAAACATCAAATCAACAGCGCTGAAATACAATATAGCTTACCATTACAATATTTGTATGAACCCGATGTGAGTTTGATGAAGACAAGTTTGCACAACCTATTATCGCAAAAATATCCGGTGTTTAAACTTCATCCTAATACAAACTTGTTTACTTCAGAGCAATACATTGACGAATTCCCTGGTCGGAAATTTAAAATTGAATTTAAATGCAAACCAAACCATAAGGAAATAAACAACAATTTACCTGCATTAAAAGCCAATTTAACAATTCGAAATTTCCCAAGTACAGTGAATGAGCTTCGAAAAAAATTAAATCTCAAAGATGGTGGAGAGCATTATTTGTTTGCTACAACATTGCTAGAGAATGAAAAAATAATGCTCGGTTGTAGTAAAGTAATTTAATGATTACTTGTCATCATTTTTACTTTCTAAAAAAACTTCAGAACTAAAAGCAAGTATTAAAACAATCAGTTTTAAAATATTATTAAAAAAAAAATCCGACTTTCATCGGATTTATATTCTTTATTTCTTTAAACCTACAAGGTACGTTTCACTTCGATTTCTTCGTAACCTTCTATGATATCATTCACTTGTAGATCGTTGTAGTTTTTAATACCAATACCACATTCCATTCCAACAATTACATCCTTGACATCATCTTTGAAACGTTTCAATGAAGATAATACACCATTGTAGATTACAATACCATCACGTACAAGATTGATTTTTGTATCTCGTTTGATTTTACCGTCAAGTACATAACAACCTGCGATAGCACCTACACCTGTGATTTTGAATACTTCACGAACTTCAATGTTACAAACTGCTTTTTTCTCTATCTTCGGTTCTAACAAACCTTCCATTGCACTTCGAATTTCATCGATTGCATCATAGATGATAGAGTAGTAACGAATTTCTATATTCTCATTTTCAGCAAGTTTAGATGCTTGCATAGAAGGTCTAACCTGGAATCCAAGTATGATAGCATCAGATGCAGTTGCAAGTAATACATCAGATTCTGTAATTTGACCTACAGCTTTATGAACTACAGAAACTGCAATTTCGTCTGTAGATAATTTTTGTAAAGAATCACTTAATGCCTCTACAGATCCATCCACATCACCTTTGATAATTACATTTAATTGTTTGAAATTGCCTAATGCCAAACGACGTCCAATTTCATCCAATGTGATATGTTTTTTAGTACGCATACCTTGCTCACGCATGATTTGGGCACGATGATTTGCAACTTCTTTTGCCTCATCTTCATCCTCATAGACTTTAAATTTCTCACCAGATTGTGGTGCACCATTTAAACCTAATATTTGAGCTGGGGTTGAAGGTCCGGCTTTCAATTTTTTCTTACCGCGTTCATCACTCATCGCTTTCACACGACCATAAATTGAACCAGCAACAATCATATCACCTATTTTCAATGTTCCACTTTGAACCAAAATAGTCGATACAAATCCACGACCTTTATCCAACGAAGCTTCTACGACTGTACCATTGGCAAAACGACTAGGGTTTGCTTTGAGGTCAAGCACTTCTGCTTCCAATAATATTTTTTCAAGTAATAAATCAATGTTTACCCCTTGCTTGGCTGATATTTCTTGTGATTGGTATTTACCACCCCATTCTTCTACTAATATATTCATAGCAGAAAGTTGCTCGCGAATACGATCTGCATTAGCTCCATCACGGTCAATTTTATTGATTGCAAATATCATAGGAACACCAGCCGCTTGAGCATGACTAATAGCCTCTTTCGTTTGTGGCATCACAGAATCATCTGCTGCAACTACGATAACCGCGATATCAGTAACTTTGGCACCACGTGCACGCATTGCGGTAAACGCTTCGTGACCAGGTGTATCTAGGAATGTAATTTGTTTTCCATTTTCAAGTGTCACTTCATAAGCACCAATATGTTGGGTAATACCACCAGACTCACCAGCTACAACATTTGCACTACGAATGTAATCGAGCAAAGATGTTTTACCATGATCGACATGTCCCATAATGGTTACAATTGGCGGTCGAGATACTAAATCTGCTGGATCATCTTCTATATCTAATTCTTGCTCTGCTTCTTGTTCGAGGTTGATAAACTCAACTTCATATCCAAACTCACTAGATACTAATTCGATAACTTCAGCATCCAAACGTTGATTGATAGACACCATAATACCCAAACTCATACATTTTCCGATAACTTCAGAGAAACTAACATCCATTAAGTTTGCTAATTCACTAACTGAAATAAACTCAGTCAATTGTATTTTGTTATCATCACCATCTGTGAATTCTTTAGCTCGTTTTTCGGCCATCTCTTCACGTTTATTTCGACGGTATTTGGCTTTTAAACTCTTACCACGTGTAGTCGTACCAAGCTTTGCAAGCGTTTGTTTAATTTTATCTTGTATCTCATTTTGATCGATAGGCTTATCATCAGGTCTACGATTTCGATCATTAGGTCTGTTACCACTGCCTGCTCCATCGCGTCTAAATGGAAGTCTTGAATCTCTATTACCTGTCCCTGCATTGTTGCCAGTACCTGTATTGGGTCTATTTGCAGTATTACCACCGCTGTTGCTCTGTCCTTGATTGCTACCACCTTTATTATCTAATGGTATACGTTTACGCTTGCGTTTTTCAGCAGGCTTATTATCCTTAGGAGTTTCTACAGGTAAATTAATACGACCAACAATTTTTGGGCCTTCGAGTTTATCTCGTTTAAGTGTGTGCAACACAACTTCATCAGGTACAACCACATCTGGTGTAACAGAATCCACGACTGGCAAAGGAGTAACCACAACTGGTGAATCAACTATTTGTTCAACTGGCTTAACCGGCTCTACTTGTTTAACAGGTTTAACTACCTCTACAGGTTTTGATTTAGGCTTTCCTGAAACATCAATACGACCCAAAACTTTTGGGCCTTCCAATTCAGGAGCTAGTATTTTTACTTTTTCAATAGGTTTTTCTTCCTTGTTTTTTTTAACTTCCTCTGGAATAACTTCTACTATTGGAGGAGTTACAATCTCTTCTTCTTTTTTAGTTTTTTTAGGCTTAGATTTTACCTCAGGCTCAACTTCAATGATTGGTTCTACAACCTCTATTACCTTTTCAACGACCTTAGGCGTCAAATCAATTCTTCCTATTACCTTAGGTGCTTCTACTTCTGGCGCATCGATTTTTATCTTTTCAGCAGGTTTTTCTTCTTTCTTAAGCTCCTTTGCTTTTTTGTCTTCAGCATTCCCTTTATTCAAGACGACTTTCTCGCTTTTCTTTTTTGCAGCACGTTCTGCATCATACTCTGATATCAAAGCATCATACATATTTCCAGACAATACCGGATCTGGTTTATTGTCTACTGCGAATCCTGCTTTTGTAAGAAATTCTACGATGGTATTTTTACCAACGTTAAACTCCTTAGCTGCCTTCATGAGGCGAATTGTATTTGTTGTTTCTGACATTTGTTATTTCAATCTATTGGTTGTACTGAACCTGAATGACTCAGCACTGTTCATAGTTTTTTATTCGTTTATTTTGTTCATATCAAAGTTCGTTATTCCAATTCGATTTACCAAGTATTTAATTTTATGATAAATAAAATTGCGTTCAAACTTCATTATGAACCTTTTTCTTCTTCATCGAATTCACGTTGAAGAATTTCTTTCACATCTTTAATCGTTTCTACTTCCAAGTCAGTTCGTCTGATCAATTCATCATCAGAAAGCGCTAAGATACTACGAGCCGTATCACAACCTACTTTCTTTAATATATCGATTACCCATGCATCTATTTCATCTGTAAATTCATCCATATCGATATCAAATTCGCCTTCTTCCAAATCATCACGGAATACATCAATATTGTAACCTGTTAATTCTTGTGCTAATTTAATATTAACACCTCGCTTACCAATAGCCAACGAAACTTGATCTGCTTTCATAAACACTTCAGCATACTTTGTTTCTTCATTGATATTCATGCTACTGATTTTAGATGGCGTCAACGAACGTTGAATCAGTAATTGAATATTTTGTGTAAAATTGATAATATCAATGTTTTCATTTTTCAATTCACGTACTATTCCGTGTATACGGCTACCTTTCATACCGACACAAGCTCCAACTGGATCGATACGATCGTCGTAACTTTCAACAGCTACTTTAGCACGCTCACCTGGTTCGCGCACAATTTTTTTAATACTGATTAATCCATCAAATATTTCAGGCACTTCGAGCTCAAGCAGTTTAGCCAAAAACGAAGGATGTGTTCTAGAAAGTATAATGGTAGCGCCATTGTTGCGCAATTCTACTTTTTTAACTACTGCACGTACAGATTCTCCTTTCTTGAAATAATCTGTAGGTATTTGCTCTGATTTAGGTAAGATTAATTCATTCCCTTCATCATCTAACAACATGATTTCTTTTTTCCATACTTGATAGACTTCACCATTGATAATTTCGCCTTCACGCTCTTTATACTTTTCGAGTAAAATTGCTTTTTTGAGATCGCTGATACGAGAAGCTAGGGTTTGCTTAGCAGCTAAAATAGCTCTTCGTCCAAAACTTTCCATAGTCAACTCTTGATATACTTCGTCACCGATATCATAACTTTCATCCAATTTTTTGGCTTCGGTTAATTCAATTTGTGTATCATCGTTCATGATATCTGCATCTGCTACCACTTCCCTACGTTGAAATATTTCTAAGTCACCTGTTTGGTCATTTACGATGACGTCAAAATTGTCGTCATTATAATATTTCTTGCGAAGCAACGTTTTAAATACATCTTCGATGACCTTGATAAGGGTGGGACGATCGATGTTTTCGGCATCTTTAAACTCTGAAAATGAGTCGATTAGATTGATACTTGACATGTTTGTGTTATTTAATATTTACAGTTCTATAATTTTTCTCTTTCATTTGTGGTTAAAATTCAATGCAGACAATAGCTGTTTTTATGGCTGCAATAGGAATTTCAATGGGTGTATTTATAATTTCTTCTGTTTTTTTTGTTTTTTTCGAAGGTAGTGCTTTCTCTATTTTAAGAATTTCGTCGTTGATTTCTAATAATTTACCTACAATACCTGGTGCTTCTTCATCTAAAAGCTCTATTTCAAGCTTACGACCAATATTTTTGACATACTGACGGACCAACTTAAGCGGTGCATCTACACCTGGGCTTGAAACTTCTAGCGAAAAATCGCCATCTGGGTGTAATTCTGCTTCTTCAATTTTTCGGCGTAAAGAGCGATTGACTTTCATGCATTTTTCCAACGTAAGCCCGCTATCACTGTCGAGGTAGATTTTATAATTATTGGTTGGTTTAAGTTTATACTCAACCAAAAAACAATCTGTCCCTTCCAATGTTTGGTCCAAAAAAGTTGCTATTTGTTCTTGTGCTGTCATCCGTAAAATACATGGTCAGAAAAAAGAAGAAGGGAACTTTTCAGTTCCCTTCCGCACTTAATCCGATGCAAATATAATACATTTTATTGAATTGATGAAATATTTCAAATCAACATGCATTAGCGATTCGTTAATATTTAGATGTCAATCACAATAGTTATTCTGCATCTATAATTACTACTTTCTGGATCAAATCGCCTTCGCGAATAGCGTCAATGACGTCTAAACCTTCTACAACCTTACCAAAACAAGTATGATTTCGGTCTAAATGTGCGGTATTGTTACGGCTGTGACAGATAAAAAACTGCGAACCACCTGTGTTTCGACCACGATGAGCCATAGAAAGGACTCCTCTATCGTGATATTGATTCTCACCATCAAGTTCGCATTCAATTTCGTAACCTGGCCCACCAGCACCTGTTCCATCTGGACAGCCTCCTTGAATTACAAAATCAGCCAATACACGATGAAATTTTAAGCCATTGTAAAAGCCAATTTTTGCCAATTTTACAAAATTTGCGACTGTTTTGGGTGCATCTTGATCATAAAATTCAATCTTCATTAGTCCTTTTGCAGTATGCATTTCAGCAGTTGTGTGTTTCATTTTATATTTAGTTTAGTTCATTAGTTAAAATGCAGATCGAGCATTTGCGCTTTCGTTTAAGCCTGCAAAATCGCCTTCTAGGTATTTAAAATACGCAGTGATGGCTATCATAGCGGCATTATCAGTACAATATTCAAATTTAGGAATGTATGCTTTCCAATGGTAGCGATGCGCAAAAGACATCAGCGCTTCTCTCAAACCACTGTTGGCACTTACACCACCAGCTATACAAACTTGTTTGATCCCTGTCTCTTTAGTGGCTTTTAGCATTTTTTTCATCAATATGCGTACAATAGTGTCTTGTATAGACGCACACAAATCGTTGAGATTATTAGCTATAAAATCAGGATCTAATGCTTTTTGTTTTTGCAAAAAATACAAAATCGACGTTTTTAACCCCGAAAAACTAAAGTTTAATTCTGCCATATTTGGCTCAGCAAATTGAAAGGCTTTAGGATTTCCCAAACGAGCGTATTGATCTATCAATGGACCACCCGGATAAGGCAAACCAAGCATTTTAGCAGCTTTATCAAAAGCTTCACCTGCAGCATCATCTATTGTTTCGCCCAATACTTCCATGTTTAATGGACTAATACAACGGATAATTTGAGTGTGTCCACCTGAGACTGTCAAACACAAAAAAGGGAATTCAGGTTTTGGATCTTCTATCAGGTTTGATAACACATGCGCTTGCATATGGTTCACTGCAATAGTAGGTAAACCCAAAGCTTGGGCAAAAGATTTTGCGAAGCTAGAACCAACTAATAAAGAGCCAATTAAACCAGGAGATTGGGTATAAGCAATTGCACTGAATTGATTTCTATTGATGCCACTTTGGCTCAAAGCTTCTTCTACAACAGGCAAAATATGCCTTAAATGCAATCGAGAAGCTGATTCAGGGACTACACCACCATATTTTTCATGGATTTTTTGGGTAAAAATAATATTGGATAAAATCTTACCATCTAAACAAACGCTTGCGCTTGTTTCGTCGCACGAGCTTTCGATTGCTAGAATAGTGACTGGTTTAGCAGGCATAATCTATTACCAACGCAAAATTTTTGTAAACGTTCGAACTGGCTTTACCACTAGCTCAGTAATTTTATTGTAAGAAAGTTGATTTTCTTTAGGTGTATCATAAGTTTTCAAGCATAATATCATGTGTACTTTACCTAAATAATTCTCTTTGTAAAATTTATCATACAAAGCATCTATTTCACGCTCATCCACCTCGATACGCATTCTTGCTTTATCAGTTTTAAAATAAACAACCATACTATCCCATTCTACATGCTCTATGACACCTTTGGTAGTTAACGTTCCGTAATATTTTTTAGGATCAAAATCTATAGAAGTGCAACAAGCTTGATCTGCATCGCGCACAAAATCGGCATCTACATACCTAAAAGTTTGGTGTTCGCAGGTATAAAATGTAGATGAAGGAATATCAAAAACACCACAAACAGGGGCTTGGCCTGGAAATTCATATGTACTAAAAAAGCCTTTGTCTATGACTTCGATGGTAGCTTTTTCATATCCCATAGTATACGTCAATTGCGCAAATGATGCAACAGAAAACGCCATTAAACATAATAAGGAAAGCAATTTTTTCATAGTTAAACACATATTCTTTTGTTAATAAAGAATTCTAAAATGACAAATTTAATCGTTTTCGTCATCCACTTTATCTTTATTTCAGAGTTATTTTTAAAATTATCTAACAAATATATAACTTCTATCGTCATTGAGGTAAGAATTTCAAATAAATCTTCTTGAATCATTATTTAATTAAAAAACATACTTTTACGCTTTAAATTTCAAAACATGAAAAAATTCATTTTAATTGCCCTTGTGGGATTGACAGGACTCGGAACCATCAGTTCGTGTAAAAAAAACAATTCAGGAGATAACAATAACAACAATGGAGGTGGGGGTGGTAATAGTGGGAACCTAGTTACTGTTCCTATAGATCGTTCTGACACAACCAGTTTGACGCAAGCAATACCTGGACTTCCTATATCACTTGATTTTATGAATGCCAGTGCAATCCCCGGATCAGGCCCTATGACCATAGATACATTTGCTACTAAGGTAGATGAGTACATTACGCCTTATGGTTTTGCAAAAAAAGATATTCAGTCGGTAACATTAACTGCATTGAGCATCAACATAGAAAATGCAGCAACACAGTATTTTAACTTTGTAAAGGATACAACACCTATTAGTATTAAAGTATTGGTAGATAGCTTCAATGGTACAAGCCCTAAAATGGTTGCCTTTAAAGAAAGTGTTCCTCGAAACATCAATCAAATGCAATTAACAGTAGATCCGTCTGATATAAAAGATTATTTCAATGCTGATTATATGAAAATTATGATTGGTTTTTACACCCAAGAAAATGAAGAATTGATTGGAACAGCGAAATTCCGCGTAAACTATTCATTTAAGATTATCGCTAAAATGCCTTAAACTTAGAATTTAAAAACTACTCCGGATTGAATCAAAGCCTCTGGAATAAAATATTTTTCAAATAATATCCAACTTTTTCCAATACCAACCTCGGAGTATACTCCGAGGTTTTTTAATGGGAAATAACGGACACCTGCAGTAGCTTCCAAACTTAATGGATTTGGCAATGCATATTTAAAACTAAATGTAGTTGTATGTGCCAAGGTATAAGCACGCATATTGATAAATCCGTAACCAAAACCAAGTCCTCCGTATGCATCAAACTTCGAGGTGCGAATAAAATGGTAATTGCCGCGTATTAATCCAGAAAACTCAACAGCACGGATACCAAATTCAAAATCACGATAAATTTGTTTAATGGTATCATATCCTACATCATCCCATGCAATACCTGATTGACTTAGAGTCGCATTTAATGTAACACCAATTCTATTTGTTAGCATCAACTCTGATTTAAAAATAAATGGCCCAGCACCTGATACCCTAATTTGATCTCGAGTTGTTTTATATTTTAAAAAAGCACGAATAATACTTGGCGCGCCATATCCTATAGTAATCACAGCATCATTTTTTTTAATACTGCGCTCCTGGGCTAATAGTTTTGTAGGCATGCCTGTAATGACCAATAAAAGAATGGATAAAAAAGTTGTTTTCATAAAAAAATACACTCTGCAATTTAGTAAAACTATTTCAATTTTGTATTGTCGATATGTCGATTTTTATCTCGAATAGTTTTCTTTTCAAAATTAGCTTTGAGTGCATCTTCCAGATTGACATTACATTGATTGGCTATTGCAGTCAAAACCCAAAATACATCTGCCAATTCATCCCCTATTTCCTTTCCTTTATCAGACTCCTTAAAACTTTGATCACCATAGGTCCGAACCATAATTCGAGATAGTTCGCCCACCTCTTCCATCAAAATACCCAAATTGGTCAGTTCGCTAAAATAACGCACACCATGCGTTTTTACCCATCCATCTACATCTGTTTGCAATTGATTTAATGTCATACGTTTACTATTTTTGTTTTCATGATATAAGCAATACCATTGGCTCGATCTTTCATTTTTTGTGCAAGTACGCCAGTATAATACTCGTCTATGGTTTCTTTGAAATAAGTCATCCACAAATGAAAATGCTCAGCTGTCAAAGGTGATTTTTTATGCAAATCCATATGAATTGACATCACATTTTTAGCATAATCATTTTTGTCGAACATGACACTTTCCCAAAAATCAGCAAGGTGAGGTAAGTGAGTTTCTAAATCCAACTTTGCTACCTCTTTAAATAAATAAGCTATCCTGTCGTCTGCAAAAAGTTTGAGGTAAAATGCTTTTAAAATGAAGTCTATATCGCTCCTGTCTTGAATTTCTTTTTGCATATTATTCTTTGTTTTTTGTATCCAAGCAAATAGTCACTGGACCATTATTGCTGATTTCCACCAACATATCGGCCCCAAAAGTACCTGTCTGAATCGGTTTACCTAAATCTATTTCCAACTGAGCAATCATTGCATTGTACAAAGGTATAGCTATTTCGGGTTTAGCTGCTTGAATAAAAGATGGCCTATTCCCTTTTTTGGTAGATGCATGAAGCGTAAACTGGCTAATCAAGAGAATATCACCATCAATATCTTTCAAGGCCAAATTCATCAATCCATTATTGTCATTAAAAATTCGCATTTGAGTTATTTTCGAACTCAACCAAACAACATCTTCCTGAGTATCAAGATGCTCAACGCCCAACAACACGACAAATCCATTTTGAATTGAAGATTTTACAAATCCATCAATGGTGACACTTCCTTTTTTTACACGTTGAATGACTGCTCTCATAAATTCATTACTTTTGCATTGTATTAAAACATGCAATTTAAATAAAAATCCAATGTACATTGACGTTAGCACAGAAATAGACATAAAAACTTCACGTAGCGGAGGTAAAGGCGGACAGAATGTCAACAAGGTAGAAACACAAGTCGAAGCTCGATTTGCAATTCCTCAATCAACAATTTTAACAGACGAACAAAAAGAAAAAATCATAGAAAGATTGTCCAATAAACTGACTAAAGATCAATGCTTGATTGTGAAGTGTAGCGAATCACGCACGCAATTGGACAATAAAATAAAAGCCGTAAGAAAAATAAATACAATTTTGAATAATGCTCTAATCGAACAGAAAAAAAGATTAAAAACAAAGACACCCAAAGCAGTCATTCAAAAACGCATTGAGGGAAAGAAAAAAAGGAGTGAACTAAAAAATCTACGTCGCAAATTACTTTAATTTTTGCAAACGTTCTGCAGCAAGATGCAAGGTTTCATCTTTTTTAGCAAAACAAAATCGAATCAATTTATCATCTTTCCCATTTTGATTAAACGCACTAATTGGAATACTCGCTACACCAATTTCTTTGGTTAGCCAAACTGCAAATTCTTTATCAGGCAAAGCTGAAATCTGATCATAACCCACCATTTGAAAATAGCTACCCTGTGTTTTTTGATGAATAGTAAATGGCAAATCGCTTAACAAATCTAAAAACAAATCTCGTTTGGCTTGAAAAAAAGATGGTAACTGTAGGTACTCATTTTCATGTTCTAAAAATTTAGCCAATCCTACTTGCATTGGTGTATTACAAGTAAAACACAAAAATTGATGGATTTTCCTAAACTCAGCCATCATAGCTTTGGGCGCAACACAATACCCCATTTTCCAGCCCGTTGAATGAAAAACTTTTCCGAATGAGTATATAACAAAACTGCGTTGCATCAAAGCAGGGTAACGCAAAACACTTTCATGGGTTTTATCATCAAATGTAATATGCTCATAGACTTCATCGCTTATGATATAAATATCAGTATTGTTAGTCAAAGATTCTAGCACTTTCATATCATTCGACGTCCAAACATAACCAGTTGGATTGTGTGGCGTGTTGATGATGATAGCTTTCGTTTTGGGTGTAATTGCATGTTGCACGGCATCCCAATCCACCGAATAATCGGGATATTTCAATGGAACACATATCGGAATTGCACCATTGGTAAGAATATTGGGCACATAACTATCGTAAGCAGGTTCAAGCACAATGACTTCATCACCCGGTAGAAGAATAGCTGTCAAAGCCGTATAAATACCATATGTACCACCTGGAGTTATCGTTATTTCAGTTTCAGCATTTATTTCACATCCATACAATGTTTCCATTTTACGTTTCAATACATCCCTCAATTCAGGGATCCCTACCATGGGTGCATATTGATTATGTCCTTGCATCATTGCTTCATGAACATAGTTTATCAAAGTTATTGAAATCGGAAAATCAGGAAATCCTTGTGAAAGATTAATGGCTTGATATTCTTTTGCAAGCGCACTCATAACTGTAAAAATAGTAGTACCTACATTTGGCAACTTTGAATACATAGATTTGTAATTAATAAAACTAATAATGAAGAAACACGTTAAAGAAACTTATCGCCTTTGTTGCGTTTAACCTCTGCAACATAATCTTTAATTTGCTGTTCGCGATTTCGCTCGCAAACCAAAAGAATGTCTTGAGTGTCAATGACAATGAAATTTTCAAGCCCTTGCAAAACAATCAATTTATCATCAGGCGCTTTCACCATACATTGTGATGCATCGATAATCATAACATTTTTACCATAAACAGCATTGCCCAAATAGTCCTTTTCAGTATTTTCATACGCGCTATTCCAAGTTCCTAAATCACACCAACCAAAATAAGATGGTATAACATAAACTCGCTTTGACTTTTCCATGATCCCATAATCAATTGAAATATTTGTACATTGGGAATAGACTTTGGATATTTCTTCATGCTCTTCAGGTTTATTGTAGTTTTGAACGCCAGAAAAAATATCGCTCATTTCGGGTAAATACTTTCCAATTTCTTCAATAATTGTCTTCACATTCCAAACAAAAATACCTGCATTCCACAAAAAATCACCACTTCTAATAAAAGTTTCTGCGAGTTCATGTGTTGGCTTTTCAGTAAAAGTTTTTACTTGATAAAGTCGCTCCATATTCTTAGTTGTATCGTATTGTATATATCCATATCCTGTATCCGGACGTGTAGGCTTAATACCCATTGTTACCAACACATTATTTTTACTTACAAAATCTAAAGCATCAATAATATCTCTTTCAAATTTTCTATCATCAAATATTAAATGGTCTGCAGGACTCATTATGATATTAGCATCTGGATTTAAAGCATATAATTTATGAGCAATATACGCAGCGCAAGGAGCTGTATTTTTCCTAGAAGGTTCGCTCAAAATATTATTATCTAACAAATCGGGCAGTTGTGCTTTCAATGTAGGGATATATACTTCATTCGTAACAATAAATATATTTTCCTTGGGACAGATATGTTTAAATCGTTCAAAAGTCCATTGAATTAATGACTTCCCAGTACCTAAAATATCTAAAAATTGTTTCGGATGGTCGTTACGACTTTCAGGCCAAAACCGACTTCCAACACCACCAGCCATAATGGCAACATAATTATTCTTCAAACTCATGATTCTATGTTTTTATTAAAGAAGAAACAATTTTCAATCTTTAAATATAATATATTATTAAACAAACTATTCAAAGTCTGCAAATTTTTTAAGCCAAACATTTTCAAGCATTCTCATCTTTGTTTTTTGCGCTTTTGTTTTGTCGCCAAAGCCACTGAGGTGTAATGCCCCATGTAGAATAACGCGTAGTAGCTCTTCGGCATAACTAACTGTATTCAAATCCGCATTTTCCTTTACTCGATCAATACTAATGTATATATCACCAACGATATGATCCGATTTTTTTTCTGTCAAGTCAAATGTAATAATGTCTGTATAGGTATCGTGATTTAAATACACTTTGTTCATTTCCCACAAATGCTCATCGGTAACAAATACATACGAAATCGAAGAATCAGCACATTTATATTCGTTTATAATCGTTGGAATAAAACGACTGAGTTTACGCTTTTGCTTTAAACCCGAACGTACATTATGATCAGCAAAAGTGCACTGTCTCATACTTAAGATAAGGTTGCAATGACGTTTACACCATTTTGAACCACATCACCAATTTGCGCATTGATTTTAGTACCCAATGGCAAATATAAATCTACGCGTGAGCCAAATTTAATGAAACCTAATTCAGCATTTTGAGCAGCTTGATCGCCTTGTTTTGAATAAATAACTATTCTGCGTGCCACAGCGCCAGCTATTTGACGAATTAAAATCGATGCTTTGCTATTTTTCACGACTATGGTGCTACGTTCGTTTTCAGTACTAGATTTTGGATGCCAAGCAACTAAGTATTTCCCTTTATGGTATTTGACATAATCAACAACTCCGTTCATCGGATATCGATTGACGTGTACATTCAAAGGGGACATAAATATTGAAACTTGAATACGACGATCATTAAAATATTCAGTTTCAGTAGTCTCTTCTATTACCACAACTTTCCCATCGCAAGGTGAAATTATTAAATTATCGCCTGTAGTTTGAGTACGAGTTGGCATTCTAAAAAACCAAAATACCCAAAACCATAATAACCCAGTCAGTACAAATATAGGAATAGAAAGCCAAGTTATATTTCCTAAGAACGTGGTACACAACCACACCACGATGGCATACAAAACAGTCGCTACAATACAATACATCCAGCCTTCTTTATGAATAGTCATGTCGTAAATTTTAATCGCGAAAATAAGTCAATGTATTGACTTCTTATAATGGAATGTTTTAACCGGTTATTACCACTGTAAAATGTGCATTTATCCAAAAATGTGGTATTCAAAACAAGCTATCGCCAATAATGCGAATAAAAAAGCAAAAGGAGCGGCAAAAAGCAATGAATCAAATCGATCAAGCGCACCACCATGCCCTGGCATGATATTTCCAGAATCCTTGACATCGGCCATCCGTTTCAGCTTAGACTCAACTAAATCGCCAACTGTGCCTATAACTGAAGCTATAGCACCAATTACCAACCATTGCCACACCGGAAACCATGAAGTATTTACTCCCCAAATGTAAACAATGACTAAAGTAAACACGATTCCTCCCAAAGTTCCCTCTATCGTTTTTTTAGGCGAAATAGTGGGTGCAATTTTAGTTTTACCAATAAAAGAGCCGGTCAAATAAGCCATGGTATCATTAATCCAAATAGACAAAATAAGGACTACTGGGAGCAACAAGGATTGATACCGTAGTTGTACCAACAAACCAAACGATAATGCAACGTAACTTATACCAGACAACAAATAATTGGCTTTAGGATTTTTTTTAAACATAAAAAAAAGTATCAAAAACCCAATAAGTAAACCAATGAGATAAAACTGAATTTGACTTAAAATAACATTTGCAACATTAGCGCAATCATTCATGATCAAACTGATGACAACAAGGTAAGTCGCTATTCCAACAGCCATATAATTGGCTTTTTCTTGTTTTGTAAATTGCTCTTGAACGATTTTCTCCAACAGAATTCGATACTCTTTCAAGGCCAAAATAGTCACCAACAAAAATAATGCAATAAATGCCCATTCATTCCAGAGCAAACCAACAAGCATTACTGCTGCAAATACAACTGCGCTTCCTGCGCGCGTTAAAAATGTCTGTACATCAAAAGCCATATTCTCTTCAAATTTATTGGTCAAACAATTGATCTGTCAAAATAGCATTGGCTTGCTGTACAAAGGTATCTGGCACATGCAATTCAACATAACCAAATGACAAGTAGGAACTATCCTGTTTATTGAGCATGACACAAGGAATTTCTGCATTTTCAAGATTTCCTTTTACAGCTTCAGCTTCAAATCGGTTAGAGGTTTTATAAATACAAACCCAATTTTTATGTTGTTCCATACTTAAAATAGTTTTAACTCATCATCAATTTGTTCTACTTCAACGTGTCGATAGGGTATTCGTTTAGTATAATAATAATACACCAATCCTATTATGACTACTCCACTAGCTAAACCAAGCCATATATTTACCATTTGCGGAGCAGATACATCGACATTGATTTTTCCATTGTTAAAAAGAAAAACCATAACTACAGTCAATAAATTATTGACGATATGCATAATAATCGAAACCCAAATACTCCCACTAAAGTAAAAACACAGCCCGAGTAACAAGCCTAAAAATACACGTGGTATAAACGCACTCAATTGAGCATGAAATGCACTAAAAAGAATAGCCGTAATAAATAAGGCCGTATATGGTGTATTGCTCATCCATTTCAACAATATAGACTGTAGACATCCTCTAAAAAAAAGTTCTTCTACAATGGCTGGTACAATGCATATTGCTAGTATATTTAGCATCAAATCCGACCAAGTAGTACCACTCAACATTACTTTGGCAAGCATTGTATATCGCTCATTCCCTTCCACAAAAGGCAATTTACCATTCAAATTTTCCAACAAACTTGAAAATGGAATTGCAAGTAACATGATAGCAACACCTAACACCAAATGAAAAGGTTTAATTGTTGTATTTATACGCAAATACTCAACAGGTTTAGGATAGGCCAAATAAGCAAATAATGCAGCTGGCATGAATAACATAATCAACATGGCCAATAATTCGACCAACTTAAATCTTAAACTCAAATGTGCGGGAATCTCAGTTAGTTTAGAAAATGCTTCAGAGCTATAACCTAATATTGTTTTATTTAAAAATTCAAGCATGAATGCACCTACAAACCAGCTCATAGACATCAATGCCAAAAAGACGACAAATTGCATATTGGGCTTGAAGTATGTAATGTAACGATTAAACATATTGGCGATTAAACGAAGCAAATGTACATTTAGGAATACATAAATAATTACTTTCGTGGCATGAACTCCATAAAACTTATATTTAAGACAGCAAATTCGGACCAAGGTGATTATATTTCTGGATTACTATCTAGTCTAGAGATCGAAGGAAGCGAACAAATCGAGGGTGAATTGTATATCTATATACAAGAATCTAACTACAATGAATCTGACGTGAAAACTTTATTACAAGGTCATCCGTTTGATTTTAGCACAGAAATACTACCCATGCAAAACTGGAATGCCGTATGGGAATCCAACTTCGAACCCATACGAATACATCAAACTGTTGGCGTACGCGCACATTTCCATCCTCCTTTTACGGATTGCCAGTATGACATTCTTATTACGCCCAAAATGAGCTTCGGTACTGGCCACCATGAAACTACCCAAATGATGTTGACTTACCTTTGCGATACCGATTGTAGTAATAAATCCGTCTTCGATTTTGGTTGCGGCACGGGCGTTTTGGCTATTTTTGCTAAACTCAAAGGCTCAGCTGAAACAATAGGGATAGACAATGATGCATGGTCTGTTAAAAATGCTATTGAAAACTGCATTCAAAACAAATGTCGTGACATCCAAATATCCGACGACACTTTGCAGGAGTTTAATAAACCATTCGACATCATTTTAGCCAATATAAACCTAAATGTCTTACTTGAAACCTTGCCAAAATTACATGAAATGCTCAAATCTGATGGTGTTTTATACCTTAGTGGTATTCTTATCAGCGATATCAACACGATATCAGAGCGCTTTATTAACCTTGGGTTTGAGCTTATTTCCAAAAAACAACTTCAAACTTGGTCCGCTTTACATATAAAAAAACGTAATGTGTAGCTTGTAAATCCCATTCCAAAGGTTTATATTTGCCATTCAACACTGTCAAAACGTAATTTTAGAGCATGTACGAAATTATACTTATCATACTGGCATACCTCATAGGATCAATACCTACAGCGGTTTGGGTCAGTAAATATTTCTTCGACATCGACATCCGCAATTTCGGAAGTGGCAATTCAGGCGCAACGAATACATTCAGAGTATTGGGGGCCAAAGCAGGTACATTTGTCTTCTTTATTGATATGCTTAAAGGTTTTATGGCCGTGGATTTAGCGTATTTCATCGCAAGATACCAAATGGACAACCTTGCAATGACCAATTTTCAGGTTTTGCTTGGTATCGCAGCAGTAGTAGGACATGTATTTCCTATTTGGGCTAATTTTAAAGGCGGTAAAGGTATCGCTACCCTATTTGGAATGATTTTAGCTATTCAGCCTCTTGTGGCTGCTTGTTTAGTGGGCGTATTTTTCCTAATGTTATTTCTAACACGCTATGTTTCATTAAGTTCTATCGTGGCTAGTATCGCATTTCCAGTTATGATATTTTTCATTTTTCGCGAGCCAGAAGTGATGTATCGCGTATTTGCAGTCGCAACTGCAGTGTTAGTGGTTCTTACTCACCACAAAAATATCAACCGACTACTTGCCGGGAATGAAAACAAGGTGCCATTATTTGGCAAAAAGGATAAATAGGCTTATTTTACTTAAATTTATCTTACAATAATATCCTATTTTTTTTCCCATCTGTTTAATTAATATTATCATTACATCTTTTTTACTTATAACATTAAACTATTTTGTATGTTAAAGAAACTTACGACTTCGTTATTAAAAAGCACCCTATTTTTTATATCCATCCTTTTAGGATTAAGTTTTTTGAATCTCAAAAGTTGGGCTCAAATTCCAAGTCCAGTGTTAGTTGGATATTTCCATAACTGGCAAGATGCCAATGCACCATATGTTCAGTTAGACCAAGTAGATATCCGTTATAAACTTATTGATGTCTCATTTGCTATCCCTCAAGGTGGCACTGATTACAAAATGCAATTTATACCTGATCAAGTTTCTCAGTCTACTTTTATTACACAAATTCAAACTTTACAAAATCAAGGCAGGAAAGTTCTCATAAGCATAGGAGGCGCTACAGCACCCGTTACTTTAAATACTATTTTTGAACGTGATACATTTGTATCAACTATGACTGATATCATCAACACTTTTGGCTTTGATGGTATAGATATTGATCTTGAGGGTAGTTCATTATCAATAACAGGAGGTACAATAAGTAACCCTACTGATCAACCAATTATTTATTTAATACAAGCTATAAAACAAATTATGGCAAATTACCAAACCGTCAACAATCAAAAAATGATATTGACTATGGC